>JBAXQP010000246.1 GCA_037131655.1 bacterium
CATAATTCAGTCGTCGTCGGTTCGAGCCCGACCCGCCCCACCAGCAGTTACACCTGCATTACCTATGCAAATGCCACACTCATCCACATGGAAAAGCAGAAGGTACGCAAGGCTTCAAATGCCCTGATCCGTGAACGTCGAAGCCTGACTACTCAACGGATCGTCTTTTTAGTAATCGCGGCGGCGGCGCCACTTGCGGCGATGATTGGCAATGTTCCCTTGGCAATTGTTTATGGCAATGGCGTGGGATTGCCCGTTGCTTATTTAGTGGCCTCGATTGTTTTGATCTGCTTTTCTACAGGTTATGCCGCTATGAGTCGCCGTGTCGTTAATACGGGTGCCTTCTATACCTATATTTCTCGAGCGCTCGGCAAAGACATTGGTGTCGGAGCGGCATACCTTGCTCTGACCTCTTACACCGCTATGACCTGTGGGCTTGCCGGTGCTTTCGGCTACTTCATGCACGAACTCATTCTTTCTGCCGCTGGGGTATCTGTCCCCTGGTTCTTGCTTTCGGCGATTGGAATCGCGATCGTTGCAGTTCTTGGATATCGATCCGTAGATTTCTCAGCAAAAGTCTTAGGCATTTTGATGATTGCCGAGTTTGCAGTTCTCATAGTTTTTGAATGTATTGTCATTGCCAAGAAAGGCGCATCGGCATTTCCACTTGAAAGCTTTACTTACCATCAAGCAATATCTGGCCCTTTTGGAATCGCCGCGCTGATTGCCTTCACGAGCTTCATTGGTTTTGAATCCGCCGCTTTATATGGTGAAGAGACTAAGAATCCTGAAAAGAGCATCCCCCGGGCAACATATATTGCAGTCACATCTGTAGGAATTTTCTATGTCTTCACCGCGTGGGTTATTATCGGAGCTACGGGAGTGAGCAAACTGCATTCCCAAGCAAGCGCCGACGGCGGAGTTTTCGTTCTAAATTTATTAAATCAATACGGGGGTGAAGTCCTTTTTGATATTGGTGCCGTGCTTCTCTGTACCAGTGTTTTAGCGGGCTACTCAGCTCTTCACAACGCCGCCAGTCGCTATCTCTTCGCATTGGGCCGTGAAAATATCGCCCCGCATATCTTCGGCGAATACCATAAAGATTTCTTCAGTCCTCACATTGCAAGCTTGGCTATTACTGGTTCGGCTTCAGTGGTTGCAGTTGCTTTTGCTGTCGCGGGGGCAGATCCTTATAAAACCTTTGCCGCTAGTCTGATTGCAGTTGGAACCCTCGGAATCGTTGCTCTGCAGGCTTTTGCATCCCTTTCGGTCATTGTATTCTTTTGGAAGAGAAGAGATAGAAAGTGGTGGTCGGGATTTCTTGCTCCTTTAATTGGATTTATTGGACTTATGGGTGCATTTATTTTGGCCGCCGTTCATTACAACACATTAACCGGCTCAGATAGTAAGTGGATTAATTTAGTTCCTGTTCTGCTTATCGTTATTACCGCCGGCGGCATCGCCAATGGAGTAAGGATCAAACGCAACAAACCAGTCGTATATGCCAAACTCGCATCCACTCAGCTTCGCTCGAAAAAGGCTGCAGATATTAGCGCTCCAGCTATTAACTACAGTAAAAAATACTGTCTCGTCGGTGCCGGACCTGCTGGCCTAGTTATGGCTCGTGCTCTCATTAAAGAAGGCGTTCCTTTTGACTGGTATGAACGTCACAGCGATGTCGGCGGAGTCTGGGATATGGATAATCCGGGAACTCCCATGTATGAATCGGCGCACTTCATCTCATCTAAATACACGAGCGGCTTTTATGGATTCCCTATGCCTTCGAATTATCCAGACTATCCATCGTGGCACCAGATCCTTGATTACATCCGAGGATTTGCCGATGCTTACAACCTAAGGTCGAGAGTGAACTTTGGGGTCTCCGTTGTGCAGGCTTCGCCAATCAATGCCGATCAATGGAGAGTTAGCTTCTCAAATGGAAAGAGCGAAATCTACGAAGGCCTGATAAATGCCACAGGTGTGACTTGGCATGCAAACCGACCTGCGATCGCGGGTGAAGCGCAATTCAAAGGCACGATCATACATTCGGTGGAGTACCGAAGCCCGAATGAATTTACCGGTAAGAGAGTTCTCATCGTTGGGGCGGGTAACTCTGGCGTCGATATCGCGTCAGATGCTGCACAGTTTTCGAAGCAAGCTTTCTTCTCAGTTCGACGTGGTTATCGCTATATTCCAAAATACATCTTTGGTGTGCCTACCGATGCCCTTATTTCCGGAAAGATTTTGCCGCCTAAAGGGGTCTCGATTAATGGCGATGTGACAAAGATGATCGACACACTGGTCGGTGATCTCACCAGATATGGCCTACCTAAGCCTGACCACGATTTATTAGCCAGCCACCCAATTATGAATACCCAGGTTCTACATCATTTAGGTCACGGTGATTTGATTGCCAAGCCTGATATTGAAAGCGTGGATGAAAAAGGTGCACGATTTAAAGATGGCAGTTATGAAGAATTGGATCTTATCGTTTTGGCAACTGGCTATTCCTACTCGGTTCCATATTTAGAGCAGAGTGATGATGAGTGGAGAGATGGTCGACCTCAACTCTATCTTCGAATACTTTCCCGTAAACATCCAAATCTCTACTTTATTGGATATGCAGAGTTTGCCGATGCGGCATATAAACGCTTCGATGAGATGGCGCAGATGGTTGTCATCGATATCCGTGCCCGGGCAACTGGAATCAACTATCCAGAGTTACTGGAGCTGCGAAAATCCGATAATCCAGATTTGGCTGGAGGACATAAATACATTAATAGCCCGCGCCACACCAACTACATCGAAGTTGAAACCTATCTAAATTACTTAGCAATTCTGCGCGATCGATTTGATTGGCCAGAGGTTGACGAATCCACCTATCAAAGCCTTATTCGATAATCTCCCACACTCCATTTACCTGACGTGCAATGCCACGCAGTTCAAGCTCTTTCAAGTATCGCTTGTGTCCACGTTCGCCTTTCCCGACAAATAACGGCATCAATAGCGGAAGCTGACTCGGAAAGAGCATCGCGATTCTAACGAGCCACGATTCGCTGGGTTTTGGATAGACCTCGAACTTGGGTTTATCGAGCATCTTCATAAATGCTTTCGCCACATCAGCGGTTTTTTGAGGTGGATCCATAAATTGCAATGAGTTTCCGCCGTCAACGGCCTCTCGTTGCAGCATCGGCGTATCTGTGGCCGATGGCATTACTGAACCTGCTTTTATTCCCTTTGACGCAAAATCTAGACTCATTGAAAGCATCGCCCCCCTTAGCCCAAACTTTGAAATCGTATAAAGCGGCGTCTCTCCCAATGGAAATATTCCACCTAATGAAACTGTCGTAATTATCCGTGGATCATCAGATTTTTTTAGTAGGTCTATACATTTTCGAATTATCACCAGCGGAGAACGCAAGTTGATATCTAGTTCATGTTCAATGCTTTCAACACTTCGTTCATCGAATCTGGCTGTAGTGGTAATTGCGGCATTTGGAATAAGAACATCAATATGTCCATACTTCTGCGAAATATCTTCTATCGCCCGATCAATTGCGTTGCGGTCAGTAAGGTCAAGTGCGATTGCATGATGTCCAGTCCCTGGGAGCCCCGCTATAACTTTTTCTAGGCGTTTTTCATCTAAGTCGAGCAGGACCAGTCGGGCACCACTTGAGGCAAACTCATGAGCTAAATGAGAGCCAATACCACCGGCGCCGCCGGTGATCACAATTACCTTATGCGCAAAGACATATTTCATACATCAAAGAATACTTCAGGATTAGCGTTTTATTGAGGCGTTATAGATACTCTCAATAGATTCATCAAGGGTTTCGTTGAAATCACTCTCGTTTTGTTTGACACTCAAACCCTCGGTGAGGGCGCGTGAGAAGCTGGCGATCAACCCTGGATTCTGTCGCAATAAAACATTTGCCTGTTCGCGCGAATAGCCCCCGGAGAGTGCAACAACACGCAAAACACGTGGGTGCGCCACCAAATCCGAATATAAGCCCAACAC
>JBAXQP010000247.1 GCA_037131655.1 bacterium
CGGAGGGTGGGGACTTTTTGAATTATTCCTCGGACGGTATCGAAGGCTTCAGTCCTTAATCGAGCGAAAAGCTCTTTTTGTTCTTCACGAGAAAGGCCTCGGCCATACGCGAAATAGGTTAATGCGCCCATACCAGCGACATAAGTGCCTGAATAGGCGATAGCGCCTTTCACACCTATCCCAACTCCTCCAGGCACAGCTCCAGCAAGTTCGCGAGCAATCGCTCGCCAGCCGAATGCCCCGCCGATAATCGGCATCATCTCTGACCATCGCTTGCCCCAACTCGCTGTTTCACCATAAGATGCGGCAATTCGCATGAGAAGAATAAGTTGGTTTTTAGTCAGTACGATAGTATCGGCTGCGGCAGGAAGAAATAGACCTGCTATAGGAATAACCGATGGAATGGCTGTCATCAAAGCAATCTGCGCGTTAGTAACGGAAGTGATGTGAATCAGATGTTTACACACTGCAGAACGCAACCCAGGAAGCCGTCGCGCCATCGCAACATGATAATCAGGCAGACGCTTTATAAGTTCCTCCACGAGAGATTCGGCTGAAACAGAGTTACCGCACAAGAGCACAGTCGAGTACCCCTCAGAAGGCATCTCCTCTAACTGCAGAACATATAAGGCAGCAGTCTCACTCTGCTCCGGTATCGGGTTCGGACCTAATAATTTCTCGAAAACTTTCAAGGTACATTCCGGAGCGCCCACAAGCGCAATCCGGAATGACTTATTAGCCTCTTCTTCAATATGGTGGGCGGAAACTTCTTTAACGGAATCCCATATACGGCGAAATTGAGCCATTATAGCCCCCTTTGCTCATCAGTCTATCTCTGCATTTCATTATACGCTCTTTAATGAGAAAAGGCGCTAGGTCTTTTGACCTAGCGCCTTTTCAACTATTACGCACGAGGAGGGGCTGGTTCATAACCAAAGCCCGACGCGCGGGCAGCTAAAACCCGCGACCCTCCTGGTGCGTTCCTAAATCATTACTCATGAACTACACCACCTCCTTTTATTAGAGTTAAAAATAGTATACCATCTCGGGCTTAGCCTGTCAAAAAAACAAGTCCATTAATTACCTGCAAATATACCTGTGCAAATACTTATCGACAATAAGAAAGGTTTTTAAGAGAAACAGGTATTCATTTTATGGGATCACACGCCGAAAATCATATTGTAACGATATAAGTTGAATAGGAGACGGAAATGCTTACGTCCACGCAGACATATTGGCCTGACGCCGTTAAAACAGCCTTTAAAAGAGACTTGAATCTCCCTGTGCTGTCACCGGTGGCGATTAGGGTTGTACAACTCTCAAACGATCCGGTCTGTGATTCGCGTCGTTTAGGAGAGACAATTAGTGCTGACCCAGGTTTGAGCGCCCGTGTACTCAAGCTAGCAAATTCGTCGTACTATGGCTTTTCAGGTGATATAATAAGTGTGCAACAAGCCATCATTTTAATTGGATTTTCAGCGATTAGAAACTTAGTGCTTGGTCTATCGATGAAGGACTTGTTCGCCAATTGCCCTGAGACGACCTATTTGGATGAGCTTTGGTCTCACTCTTATCTAACCGCCTGTTTAGCCGATACATTAGTCAGTTATATAAGCTGCCCACATCAATGCTATACATTCACTGCAGGGCTGCTTCACAACATAGGAAAACTCGTTATCCAATCAACCTATAGCAAGCAAACTTCTGCAATTATTGGCGCGTCATACAGCCAGAATATACCGCTCCACCTTGTCGAAGAAAAGATAATTGGTTTCAATCATGCCCACGTTGGTGGATGGGCTGCAAAGTGTTGGAACCTACCAACGTCTCTAGTTGAAACGATAGCGCTGCATCATACCCCCACAAAGGCAAAAGAAGCTTCTACCTTGTGTGCTATAACCAGTCTTTCGAGTTTCCTGGCAAGACGAAAAGACGAGACCCTTCCGACTGACATCCCATCAGTCTTCCTCAACCCACAAATCAGCGAAACGATGCTGGTAAAAATGTGGGAAAAATGGATAACTTTGAGGCAAACACACCTAGAGGCAGTTGCATTTCTATCTGCAACTTAACGCTTTTTAACAAATGCGTAGTATAATCTTATTGGATCGTTCGTCTAACCAGCAGTATTAAGACGACGAAGAAGGCAGTAAGGATGACGTTACGCTCTTTATTACGCAAAGATAAACCCGCAATCTCTCCTGAAAATTTACGCAGCAGAGCGGTCGCAAGAATTATGGCTTATGTTGAAGCGAACCGCCCACATCCATGGTGTTGTCCCGTATGTTTAAAATTCGGCACAGGCCAAGAAATGAATGCTGATGATAAAGGACATATTGAAGGGGCTATCCGGTATCAAGAACAACTCTTGATTGAAGAATATGGGTATCTAGTCTCAACCCCGCGCACATTAGCAGGCGCGAAGAAAAGATAATTCTCACATTCTCTCTGGCCTGAAGCAACGATCTGGCCTTATCTCTACACTATCTTTCATACAGCAAAGTTAGTTATTACCTAGCCCCTATTAACTACGTCCAACTACAGGTGCGATTCGTATTTCGTAGTGTGTATTTCCGGATCAGAACGTGCCGTCAAACACGTCATTCCGAGCTTGACGAGGAATCTTCCGAAAGCCTCTTCGACTACGCTCAGAATCACGTATTTCAAGCATGTAGCGGACTTTGCCCCCTGATCCCCAAATCCGGTTCTTGCCTCTTACTTCTGACTCTATCTTCTTACATCTCGCCCTTTCACCTTGATAGGCTTTTGCGATACAATAGGATGGAATGCTTAAGATACAGGGAGAGAATGATGGAAATATCAATTGATCGCTTGAATTCATTAGATACTGATTTCCGTGGATATCTTGAAGGGGATGTTGTTAACCGTTTCTTTGATGCATTTGGAATTAAGTTCGCGGCAGGGCATTGGTGCGCGGGCGAGTTCAGAGATCGGTTCTGCCCCGTCGGCTATAACTCAAATAATCCTGATTTTATCGATACTACCGTTACCCAAATCGCTAGGATAAAGCAGGCTGGAATTAAGGGCATTGAGTTTCATGAGGATGTTTTCGTTGACAATAATCACCTCAAAGACCCCGCAAAGGTCAGCGAAATCACTGATGCGCTGAAGCTGCACGGCCTCATTCCCACCTGTATGAACATGAACACCTGGGGCGATCCCAAGTGGAAATTCGGCGGAGTGACCAATCCTGACCCTGCTATTCGGCGCGATTGCTTAGCTCTGTGTCTCCAAGGTGTTGAGATGGCGAAAGAAATCGGCTTTGCCAGTTGCAACCTGTGGCCAGGCTCTGATGGTTGGGACTATCATTTTGAAGTGGACTACGGCAAGCGGTTTGATTGGTTCATCGATGGCTGCACCCAAATCGCCAAAAAATGTCAGGACCTAGGACTGAAATTCGGCACCGAGCCTAAGCAGAAAGAACCGCGCGAAGGCAACATGATCACCAACACCGTCGGCAAAGCCGCCCTAGTAGCTAAAGAAGTCAACAACACATTAGGTGCGGTTGTGATGGGGGTTGTTATTGATTACGGTCACGAGCAAATGGCCGGCAACCAGCCAGCTGACAGCCTCTACATGCTCAAGCGTATCGGCGTCCCGATTGCCAATTTCCACATCAACGCCGCCAAGTACAATTCCAATGACGAAGACCGCATTACCGGCACCGATGACATCTGGCGACTAACTGAGTTCTGCTATGCCGCCATCGACACAGGCTACGACGGCTGGTTCGGCGAGGACCAATTCACCTATCGCTGTGAACAAGTCAAAGCGATGGAGCTAAGCAAAGAAATGTTCGCCAATTGCATGAAGCGAGCGTTGAAGATTTACCGAGTAAAAGATAAACTCCAAGCCGCCCAAGACACCGGCATGTCCGAAAAGTGCATCGACGTGGTCAAAAAGATAATCTACGGCGAAGCCTAATCCACTCTTATTGCCAGGAATGTTTACATTCCTGGCAATAACTATATTTGTCGCGTCGG
>JBAXQP010000248.1 GCA_037131655.1 bacterium
GCCTGCCCAACCACGCCCCCCTCCAACTCCTCACCGAGTATGCCCATACCGACCAATCCACCCAAGAACTCTGCCTCCTAGCCGCAGCGTTGATAGAGGGATTGGAAGCCTGAGTTGTTCTTTCACTATTTAGTATGTTTATGGGTAAAGGTACGTTGCATCTAAGATTGTTGCGCTTCGGGGGGTTGCACGGGTAATCTTTACTCACTAAAATGAAGCCATCAGACACAGACCAGACGCCAATCGGGATTCCGTCAGTTGCGGATGTTACCGAGACAAATGCACCTGAACCCACACAATTATCAAACCGCGACCGCACAGTTGCGAAAGCGTCGTTGATTATGATGGCTGCGATCTTGTTAAGCCGTGTGCTCGGGCAATTTCGTGATACGGTTATTTCCGCTCTTTTCGGCCTTAACGCTAATACCGATGTATACCGCTCAGCCTTTGCCCTGCCGGATGTTCTCTTCTTCCTTATAGCAGGCGGTGCACTGTCCTCCTCGTTTATCCCCGTCTTCTCATCTTATCTAAGCAAAGGGGAAGATGAAGAGGCCTGGAAGGTGTTCTCGGTCGTTGCGACAGTGATGGCTATCGTATTAGTTGTGGTCATCATTTTATGCGAGATATTCGCGCGGCCTTTAGTAGGTATCTTGCGAAATGGACTTACACCCCAACAGCTCGATCAGACGGCATTCTTAACACGGATTGTTCTACCAAGTCAGTTTGCCTTCTTCCTTGGGGCTTTAATGTTCGCCACTTTATACACCCGGCAACACTTTCTGATACCCGCTTTGGGGCCGAATGTTTACAATCTCGGAATTATTATCGGCGGTATTCTACTAGCGCGGTTTGCTAATGCAGGCATCACAGGGTTTGCCATCGGCGCACTTGTTGGCGCACTTATCGGCAACCTTGTCATACCGTTGATTGCGCTACGCAAGCTTGGCATTCACTACCGCTGGAGCCTCGATATACACCATCCGGGGGTTAAACGAGTAGGACAACTCATGCTTCCAGTCATTTTGGGGCTATCACTGCCCGGCATTTATGGTCTTATTAACGGTTTTCACGCCTCATACCTAAAGCCTGGTTCAATCTCAGCCCTTGACCAGGCAAATAGATTAATGCAAGCTCCGCTCGGCATCTTTGGTCAGTCCCTAGCGATTGCTGTGTTTCCAACTTTAAGCTTACTGGCAGCCCAGCAAAACTTCACTGCTTATAAAAGCACCTTGAGCCGAGCGCTTCGCAATGTTTTCTTCTTAACCATACCTGTCTCTATCGCTCTGATCATCTTTTCGTTAGATATTGTAAGAGTGCTTTTTGAGCATGGAAAGTTCAAATCAGCCGACTCTTCGATGACAGCCATCGCCTTAATCTATTACTGCGTTGGGATTTCCGCTTGGTCATTACTGGCAATTATTCAACGCAGCTTCTATGCCGTTCAGGACACCAAAACGCCTGTCATTATCGGCACCATCACGACCATTCTTTTCTTCCCTTTGAGCTATTACCTAGCCCAATGGATGGACCACTCCGGTCTAGCGTTCGCCACTTCAATCGCTGCAGTCATTCAGGCTGTGTGGCTTATATGGGCATTTAATCGCAAAATCGGAGGTGTCGGAATCGGAAATCTTATGCTCGGCTTTTCCAAAACACTTGTGGCCGGCGCTGTGATGGCAGTTTTTTGTTACTACACCCGCGGCCAAATCCTTCACTTGGCTGAACACAGGCACTTGACGCCATTCTTTGTTTCAGTTTTTGTCCTACTAATATCCGGCGGACTTGGAACACTGATCTTCCTGCTAATGGCGCGGTTGATGAAGATGGAAGAGCTATCTTCGGCGATGCAGCTTCTCAAACGACGTAAAGCTGTGACTAATTCCTAATTTGATTACAGGCTTTCACTTGACTGCCCGACAATATAACTTGTATATCGATAATTATCAGGTGAAGAAGTGAAAGTTTACTTACAAGAAGGCGACAACTTGCTAGTCGCCGCTTCTGGACAAAATAGCAGTACCTTCACGGCTGTTGGCCGTATCGAACGCCTTGAGCCGTTTATCGTTCGCATCTTAACACCGCCCAATAATGGGGTTCCTAAATTTACGAATGGTTTCCCCTTAGTCCTTCTTGCTCAACGCAAGTCAGTGAATTATCGCGCGGATGCATCGGTGACTGAATGCTCTCCGAAACATGATGGGATGTATTTAGAGCTTAATGTACCCAGATGGCAAAAACTTGAACGACGTCGTTCGCCCAGAGTTCGAACAGCGATGCCTATCATAATTGTATCTACCGAGGAATTGGAATCCGCATCCAGATTCACGAAAAGCAGTGGAATGATTGTTGACATCGGTATCACTGGAGCGAGGTTCCTTACGGAGATCCAATTGGGTTTGAACTGGCTCGTCCATGTCGAAGGCACCTTGCCCAACCAACGCCCGTTTCGCGCTCTTGCAGAGGTAGTGCGTTTAGGCGACATCAAATGCGAAAATAAGTATGAATACGCGCTCAACTTTGTTGAACTGTTGGGCGACACAAAAGATGCGCTAAAACTCTTTTTAAGAGCGGAGGCCAGAGAAGGGGCATAAAATGTCGGTATTAGAAGGTGTTTTCACTGCGATCGTCACTCCGTTTCTACCTACAGGAGAAATTGACGAAGCATCATTTGCACGCCTATTGGCGTTTCAAGAAGCAGGCGGAGTTTCCGGTGTAGTCGTTAGCGGAACCTATGGCGAGGGCGGCTCGATCTCTACGGAGGAAAGAAAACGCCTTTTCGAGCTAGCGGCTCAACAAAGAGGCAAACTTAAATTAATTGCAGGCTCCGGGTGCTCCAATTTCGCCGAAACCGTCCACTTAACCCGTTTTGCAAGCAAACTTGGCTTTGATGCAGCTTTGGTAATCCCACCCTACTTCTTCAAAAACGTCCCCGACGTGGGGGTTGCCGCCTATTATGCGAAGCTATTCGATGTGACCGAACTGCCCGTATTACTCTATAACATCCCCGGCATCTCATGCGTGCCCATCACTGAGGGGGTTGTTCGGCCATTGCTCGAATATCCAAACCTATTAGGCATAAAAGACAGCACCGGACAGATTGAGTTTGCGCAGCTATATCGACAGAAATTCCCAGAGTTAGCCTGGTTTGTCGGCAACGATTATTTCCATTCTGAAGCCTATCGAATGGGCGCTGTAGGCGCAATTTCCGGCCCCTCTAACACCTATCCTGAGTTAGTAACCGGTATTTGGCGAGCGCATAAAATGGGAGGCGATCTCGATACTGCACAAATCCGCCTCGATCAATTCCTTCGTGTACTCGATGAATATCCCGTCCCTGCAGGAGTGAAAGCGCTATTAGAAGCTCGCGGCATCCCCAGCGGCTCAGTCCGTCTACCCTTACTCGATCTAAGTGAAGCAGACCGCAAGCGCATAATCATGCAAATCCAAGCACTTGGCTTGCCCCTAGAAGCTTTATAATAAACACATCACTCAAGCCCCTCGGGCAAATTGCCCGTGGGGCTTTTCTATTTGAGTCTATAGCATGTAAAATTACATTATCTTGATGAGTGGAACTGAGATAGTGAAAACAACACAGATCAACCAAAAAGTTGAAGCCGAACATGGGGTTGTTTGCAGTCTGGCGAATGATTATTTCGGCTATTTTGGTTGGCCGACTGTGGCTCGGATGGATGACGGGACGCTTATTGCTACCGCTTCAGGCTTTCGTCACGCCCATGTTTGCCCGTATGGCCGAAGTGTGATCAGCATGAGCTATGACGAAGGCCGCACTTGGACCCACCCACGGGTAATTAATGACTCCCCGCTCGATGACCGCGACACGGGTGTGATTTCGCTGGGCGGCAAGAAACTGATGATTAACTGGTTCTCAAGCACGTTCTACCACGACTACACCCAACAGCCCGAGTTCATTCGATACCCTTACGATTGGGATAAGCAGTTCGAATGGTCTTGGATACGCA
>JBAXQP010000249.1 GCA_037131655.1 bacterium
ATGTTTTGGAGTAAGGTGGCTCGACCGCCCTTTCTCTAGCTGCATCTAGGGGGGACAATGAGTCTGTTCGACTCCTTATCAACCATGGGGCGGATATTAACACAAGAGATAATCTCCATTTGGCAGTCCTTTGCATGGCGGCGTCTTCTGGGCATACTGAGACCGTAAAACTTCTTATCGAGATGGGTGCTGACGTCAATACAAAAAACTATCGTATTGATTGCGTTTCCGCTCTCATGTATGCAGCTCAGGATGGACATATCGAGACAGTAAAGTTGCTCATCGAGAAAGGCGCAGATGTCAATGCGGAGGATTGTGATCAACGAACTGCACTCATTTGGGCAACAAAGTACAAGCATACAAAAATCGTGAATTTATTACTCCAAGCGGGCGCGAGGCGCTGAAGAAGCTAACACGATGGCATTTCCCAGCTTAGCCTTAAGCCTAGTCCATAATCAAACAGGATTTATGAAAATCCATCTTGAACAAGAGAATGAATAGCTACTAGAGCGGAAGAAATGGAGACATACTCATTAACGATTACGAGATTAATCTTCATTCTGCGCATGACTGTATCTTATTAAAGGAGGATCTCGAATGAGTGATGGTAATTCTGAAGGTTCAGGGGGAAGCATTCCTTTTTGTCTCTCATGTTGCTGCCAGCCGATAATCATTTTTCCTCTTATTCTTTTGGTAGTTGTTTTTTTGATACCGACTGCCATGAAATATGATATCGCACATCCTCATCCTTTTGCTTGGGACAAGTATCAAGTAGTGACCTGCCGTCAACTATTAGAAGGTGGTAATAACTATGGTGGTCAACGTGTTTGTGTCATTGGATATACCTACCCAGGAGGTAATTTCGATCTTATTGGCGATACTCGCGCTGAAGTAACCAGTCATGATAGCCAAGATGCTTGTGTAAAGATCGGGCCTGTAGCAGCTTGCTGGAGCGGAGGAAAGTGGAAAGTTGCTGGAATTTATGATGCATCGATTAATAAGATTAGTATGGATGGGTGGATACAATTGCCTAGCGAAGGATCTACAAGTTCTAACTCGGCGTCTAATGCACCTGTCCCAACTTCCGCAGCATTGTTTAAAGCCGTGCGAGCTGGAAACCTGAAGAAGGTTAGAACGCTTATTGCCAAGGGAGTAGATATGAATTCGACGGATGATGATGGCCAAACCCCAATCATGATTGCTGTAAAAAGCAGATATGTTGAAGTAGCTAAGCTGCTTATCGAAAAGGATGCAGAGGGAGCCGATATCAATGCTAAAGATAAGCGAGGGGATACAGCGCTCATGTTCGCTGCCCAAGAAGGGTTTACTAATACGGTGAAGATGCTGATCGAGTTAGGTGCGGATGTCAATGCGACTAACATTGAAAATGAGACCCCTTTGATATACGCGACTTTCGGAGGGCATACCAAAACCGTCAAAGCACTTCTCGATATGGGCGCCAATGCAAATTCGCAAGCCGGAAGCGGCTATACGGCGCTCATCATTGCAGCCGAACACGGGTATTCAGAGATCGCAGAACTTCTCCTTGAGAAGGGCGCTGAATTTCGTTTGGCTAACGGGATGAATGCCTACAATATTGCTGTAGAGAAAGGCAACACGAAAATTGTAGATATAATCAAGAAGGGAGCGAACTCTAGTCACAGGCTAAACGAACAATAAAATACAATAAGAAAAGGAATCAATGAACTCCGTAATATTCGTGGGTATGAGGGAGGACGTTGACTCATATACACCTCTATCACACTAAGCTTGCAATGGTTTCTACGGCACATAATCAGCAAGGAGGGGAAATACTAGGGGTAAACCTTTAACTGAGCTAGAAACCCCATTGTAGTGTCCTAAAGGGGCATGTTTTATGATGGTGCAAACAGTCATAAATCTGCCCCACTGCCTTATAAGATGAACGAATTCGTACGGAGCAATGTTTCAGACGGTTATTGAAAGATTTGTCTCCATTTAGCAAGGGTCAATCAACGTCTTCACGCAAACTTCTTCAAGCTCTGCAGCGATCCCCAGCCCTGACATCCATTCTCGAACGAGAGTTCTCAGCAACTCGCTATCGGAGAAGTATTTGACCTTGCGAGAAAAGCGTTGAGCATCGCTTATAGAAGTTTCAGCAGTATTCTCAGAGGTATCCCTACAGTTCTTAATTGATTGAGGATCGAGGAACGTTGAATACTTGCTCGATAAGGGAAGTTGGATAGCTTTCACCATTAATTTTATAGCCCAACTTCCAAACGCTTCCTTTGGTAAAGATCTGTCGCATTACACCTGTCGCAAGATTTTTTTTGGTCCCATTTACACGACGAAAACCGTTGAGCTCATGATCGACATCCGATTCCTTACAGGGCAAACCCGCCTTGTGAAGTCGGTCGATGCATTCCCGGCGCTCTTCAAACTCTTCGACATTGTTGATCGGGCGGGACGACCAGCCGTCTTCATTTAGTACGCGCTTTCCATCCCAGTCCGTATTGGAGTGGACATCCTTATTGTTCGGTACAAGGTCTACTATATCGGGCATGTCGGGATTAAGCACATCGAAGGGGCTGACCAGTTGTCTTTTGAGATAGGTCGGTGAACCTCCCATCTCATAAATCCCGTATAAATCCTCAATAGCCAGTTGGTGTCCACCACGAGCATTGGAAATCCATTGGCCGTCTTGCCGTATGCCGTACATTCTCGTTTTACCGACCCAGCACTCATTCCCATGCGCTTTAATTTCTAAGCATTCAGCGTTGCCCAAAACAAGGGAGCCTTGAATAAGCGAATGAGTGAAGCGGTTAGAAGACAGCGCGTTATAAAAGTCAGGGAAAAGTTCACTGACAGGCTTGTACTTGCCGCTATCGTCCATTAAAGAATAGCCTGGGTCAGGAACACAAGCGCAAAACCCGTCAGTAGTGGCGTAGAGAGGTTTCCAACCCAAATTAATAGCGGTATTCACGGCAGCGATAAGCGCGATACGGCAGTGGGATGTGACGTTGGCAGCATAGGGTGGACACGTCAATCGTCCTGGCTGCATAATTTGCGTTTTCCCACGGAAATCACGAAGTGACACGCGTTTTAGCCCTTGACCCACTTTGCCATAGACACCGTTCATTTTATTTTTTGCGGAATAGTTCTCGAAAGTGCCTTTGGCGTATTGGCGTCGTCTTCCTGCCATCTTCAATAACCAAGGCTGAAAAAGATAGAGGGGTTGGCCATTTTGTAGAAGAGGATCGAATCGGCAGTAAGCTTCAGAGTTTAATTGGATTTCAGCTCCCATATCAAGAGCCATCGCATATTCGATCAAAGACACCACTACGTCATGCCCTTCACGAGGGAAAAGCAACCCGTTCATCGTATCAACCCCGAAACACGGGGTGTAGCAGGTATCAGGAAAACTGAAGCGGTCGACTCGGAAGAAAGCATATTGCATCAAGTCGCCATTTGCCATATTGCACGCGTCACTAAAGGAACGTTCTTCGCCGATAGGTAAGTGCCGATTAAAGTCGATGGCCGGTAATTGTGACATGATACAAGGATAGGCTGAACTGTAGTCAAAGTCAACAAAGATCGTGCCTGGAGGAGCTTTCAATTCTCCACGTGCATAGGCGACATTATAGCCGCCATGAAAGCTATCGACTACCAGTTGCCAATTATCACTGAGCTTAGGAGTTAGCTTCCAAGCCTTGCGCTTGCCCTTATTGGTGTTGACCACAACGCGCTCTTTACCGACTAGCACTTCAATCGCCATTCCGGTTTCACGCTCAATATCACGAATAAGGGAATCGGCAGCGCCAGAACAAAGCGTGACAGGAGGTTTGGTAATTCCATCTTTCTCATAGTTCTCCATTTCCAAAGCGAATGAGCGTACGACTGCGCGAGTATCTTGCATGCCATATTCTAAAAACAGTTGGGGATCATCGAGTAGCAGCTCATCCATCTTTTCATAATATTCTTTATCAATCTCAATCTTATAT
>JBAXQP010000250.1 GCA_037131655.1 bacterium
GTGCTTATGCCAACAGGCGGCGGTAAGTCGTTGTGCTATCAAATTCCTTCCCTCATCCGCCCAGGCGTTGGCGTTATCATTTCACCCCTAATTGCTCTTATGCAAGACCAAGTAACCGCTCTTAACGAACTTGGTATTCGGGCAGCGATGCTCAACTCCGCGCTTACTGCCGGTGAGCAGTGGGATGTTATCGATCGTTTGCGTAATGACAGGCTCGATATGGTCTATGTGGCCCCCGAGCGTCTTCTAACAGAGAGTACCCTTGAGCTTCTTTCCAGTATAAAAGTAGCCCTGTTTGCCATTGACGAAGCCCATTGTGTATCGCAATGGGGACATGACTTTCGAGCGGAATACCTCGCATTGGAGATACTACACGAGCGATTCCCAAACATCCCTCGAATTGCTCTAACCGCTACGGCAGATGAACCTACCCGCCGTGAAATTATCCAGCAGTTAAAATTAGAGGATGCTCACACCTACTTTGCCGGGTTCGATCGGCCCAATATCCGCTATCAGATCGTCAACAAAGTAAACTCGAAGCGTCAGCTTCTCGAATTCCTAAAGGCTGAACATCTGAACGACTCCGGTATCGTCTATTGCCTATCAAGGAGGAAAACGGACGACATAGCGGCTTGGCTTAAAGAAGAAGGCTACAACGCCCTTCCCTACCATGCCGGAATGGGCGCCAAGGATAGAAAACACAATCAAGACCGTTTTCTGCGTGAAGACGGCGTTATCATCGTCGCTACGATCGCTTTCGGGTTGGGAATTGATAAGCCGGATGTCCGTTTCGTTGCCCATTTGGACCTGCCTAAGAGCATTGAAGCCTATTATCAGGAAACGGGTCGCGCAGGCCGCGATGGCCTTGCGGCAAATGCGTGGATGGCCTATGGGCTTCAAGATGTTGCGTTGCATCGATCATTTATCGATACTTCAGGCTCTGATGAACCGCGAAAGCGACTCGAACATCGAAAACTCAACGCGCTTTTAGGACTTTGTGAAACGACCAATTGCCGCCGTCAAGCGATGCTCCAATACTTTGGAGATGATCACCCACTACAATGCGGGAATTGTGATACCTGCCTTTTCCCTGTCGAAACTTGGGATGGAACACTCGCCGCAAAGAAAGCCATCTATGTCGTCAAGCAAACAGACCAACGATTCGGAGCTACTTATCTTATTGATGTTATGCTAGGCAAGTCAAACGAAAGAATGGAACGATGGGGTCACAATCGCCTCAGCGCCTTTGGGAAGGGCACTGAGTTAAACGAACGTGAGTGGTCATCTGTTTTTCGGCAACTTGTATCGATGGGTTATCTTTCAGTCGATATGGAGCAGCACGGGAGTATCTTATTAACCTCTGATAGCGCCCATGTACTTCAAGGAAAGATTGATATACAACTAAGAAAGGACCCATCGCCCAGCAAAACGCGAAGGGAACGCCGCAGTAAAGTCTCTCGAACCTTTACTCCAGGCCAAAAAGATGAGGAAACGATTTTCGAAGCTCTCCGAGAGCGACGCATGGAACTTGCAAAGGAAATGGGTGTGCCCCCTTATGTAATTTTCCACGACACCACCCTAAAAGCCATCGCTGTAATCCGCCCAAAGAATTTAGAAGAACTAAGCCAAATCACCGGCGTAGGCGAGCACAAGCTCAACAAATACGGAACCATCTTCCTGGATGTTGTAAAAGGTTTTGAGTAGTGAGGACATTGCTGCCCATTGAAAATGTGTCAGTACGACGAAGCATCCTCATCCAAAACCTTGGGGTAAGTATTAGTCTTCGGTTTTCATCCCACCCCCTTTACTCAGCTTGTGTGAATAATGCTAAATCTATCCAAGAGGTTCCTGCATCGGCCTCGGGTACAATGCGGCTTGTCGGATGTGGTAGGGGTATTGATTTAGGATGGTAGGGATAGCTTCACGAGGAACCTTGGACCGACGACTTCTCAAGCGTCTTGATACAAAGCTTTTAGGGTCGGTGTTCATACTGATATGCGTTGGATTGCTGTCTGTCAACAGCGCAACGCAGGGTGCGATGCACGGCACCTTTTATAAGCAGATATTTTGGTACTTATTATCCCTAATCCCCCTTATTCTCATGGCAGTAATCGATCCAAATGCTTGGAAGAGACGCTGGGTTTGGGTCTATCTACTCAACCTGGCGCTGCTGTTAATAGTGGATTTCGGCGGACGTGAGGCAAAAGGGGCACAACGATGGATTTCACTCCCCGGAGGGTTTCAATTCCAGCCTTCTGAATTTGCAAAGTTGTTTACGATCTTCACCCTGGCGCATCTATTCTCTCGGATGGGCGATGAGGTGAAAACCGGCTGGGGGACGATCAAAACTCTCATTCATATCGGCATTCCTTCACTGCTCATCTTCAAGCAGCCCGACTTGGGGACGGCTATGATCATCTTTGTGATTTGGTTTGGAATGGCGTTTGTAGCAGGAACTCGCTGGTTGCATCTTGTCGTAGTTATCTTAGTTGGCGTTCTTGCTTTTGCGGGCGCCTGGCAATTTGGTGCAATTCATCAATATCAGAAGGACCGATTGGTTTCATTCATCAACCCTGATTTAGATCCTGATTACACTGGTTATCATATCCGTCAGGCACGAATCGCAGTCGGAAGTGGACAGGCGCTTGGGAAAGGGTATGGGCTAGGAACTCAAAAGAAAGGTCGCTTCATACCCGAACAACATACCGATTTCATATTCGCCGTCATCGCTGAAGAGGGAGGATTGGCAGCTACTGCACTGCTTATTGGGGCATTTGCGCTCTTCTTATGGCGAATTTGGTTGATAATCGCAGAAGCTCAGGATCGCTATTATCAACTTCTAGCAACCGGTGTTTTTACAATGTTTTCAGTTCACATCGTTGTCAACATAGGCATGACTATCGGTCTTGCGCCAGTAGTTGGGGTTCCTCTGCCTTTTATCAGCTATGGAGGAAGTATGACTTTAGTTGCAATAGCTTTAGTGGGTCTACTCTTAGGCATCCGTGGGCGAGAAGAACAACTTGTTTTTTAAAATAAGGACCATACGAGTGAGGAATTTATGTTAGCGCGTCTGGCCTTTATGGCTTTTCTATGGCAGCAAACAGCAAAGATGTCGGAATTCGCGATCCAGTTTGTGATGACTAAGCTCACATCTGTCTTTCTAGGGCCAGTTGGAGCCGGTATCTATGGTGTTGTAGGCAGCACTCTAGGATTAATTCTTATTGGTTCTCTATTCGGGTTTGAAGTCAGTGCGAACAACTTCCTCGCCAGAAATGCCGACAATCCCAATCGTATTTCTTTCCTTGCAAGAGCCCTTTTCAGCAGACGATTTGTTATCGTAATCATTCTCGGGTTGGGGATGTTTATCGGAGCGCCAGCCCTCGCTAACATAACAAACATACAAAACCCAGTTTATTATCGCTTCGCAGCTCTCATCCTAATATTCTCATCTACCTCTTCGCTACTCACCTATTTCCAGTTTGCGCTTTTTCGCAATAAACAAGCCATGTTCGCTCGAGTAGGATCTCTGATTGTGCAAGTCGCCCTCTTACTATGGTTCTTAAGGCATGGCTGGGGGGTTAGAGGCGCTCTAATTGCTCAAACACTGGGGATGGCATTTATGTTCATCTGGTTCGCAGCGCTCGGCTTTAAGCTGATGATCCCTAAGCCGGAACCAATTCCACTTAAACCGGTTTATAAATTCGGGATTACACTTTGGGTCCAAGACCTGATGAATTTTGCCATCAGCAAATCAGCAGCTATTTGGATACTTTCCATATTTGCCGTCCCAATGAATTTGATCGGCTTATGCAATGCTGCCTTTAACGTTCGAATGATGGTTGATGGGTTCTTTATTCAGGGCATGGGCGCAACAGCGCTAGCTGCAACAGCGCGAATAGCTAAGCAAGGCAGTGGAGAAAGATTGCCTCAAGCTTGGCTATACAATGTAAAAACC
>JBAXQP010000251.1 GCA_037131655.1 bacterium
AACTTTATTGGCTTCTTGCGAACCGTAAATATCTGCTCTGCGGCAAGCAGGCACTGACGATCAACTTATCTAGGTATAATGCGAGTATTGAAAGGCTGACTTGCAGTGCAAACTTTTCAAGAGTTCCCTTTGTCCAACTTATGTTGAACCACTTCAGTAAGGAGGCTTTTATTGACTTATCGACATTACAATATCGGGCCGTCTGATTTAGTGCTCGAGATAGGAAGCGGTCATGATCCAGTGCGTCGTTCGGATGTTCTCTCCGACCGATATGTTGATACGTCTGAAGAGCGTGGCAGTACCCTCGTACAAGATGCACGTCCGTTCATTGCCGCTGATGCTCAAGCGCTTCCTTTCAAAGACAAGGTTTTCGACTATCTCATTTGTCAGCACGTATTGGAGCATGCTAACGACCCTACCGTGTTCATCGCAGAAATTACCCGGGTTTCTAAACGCGGCTACATTGAGACACCCTCCCGCTTCCACGAGATGATTTATGCTCCCAAACACTATCATCGATGGGTTCTGGATTACCGAAACGGGCAGTTGATTATCGCTCCCAAAGACGAGAGTTTTATAAACCATGTCGGTCTGATTTTTACCGAGTTATGGAGGCGAAATCCGAACTTTCGCGCTTTCCACCAAAGCGCGCCGGAACTCATGTTTTCTTTTTTTGAATGGGATGACCACATCGACTACCAGATGCTCGACCACTTCGACCCGCAATTCAACATTGAGGATTATGTAGAGGCAATTGATCTAGCATCACAGCGCGCGTGCCCTCGTCGTTTCCGGCATAAACTCTCAACTCTTTACCATCGCTCCAGAGCACTACTTCAACCGATACGCCAAAAAATGAGAGGTCATCATATCCAGAGAACCGTTGACATAGACAGATTGTTGTGCTGTCCCGAACCCCAATGCCGCGGTGACTTCAGAAAAGAAAAGGATCACTACTTATGTAATAAATGCGGACTCGACTATCCAATTGTTGATAATATTCCCAGGTTCTCGAAAGAATAGAAGAAGGCTCGCGTGCAGACCATCGTTCCCAATTGTGACGATCATTCGGCGTGTACGAAGCTACATTGGTATCCAATTCTAGGGACTAAGATTCCTCCAGAAAAGATAAAGGAACTTTTAGTAATATCCCAATCGTGCTGGTGGCAAAGGACATCTGGGTACTCGAAAAGAGTAAGTTTAAAGCCCCTTTCTGCCTGTTTCCTTCTCGCGCTGGAGCGCTAACTTGACTCGGTTCTTGGCATCGGTGATTTGCTCGGCTATGTCGGGGTCGGTTGTGTTCCAGGTTCGATCTTCGAATGAGCGTCTATTCTGAAGCTCCATGAACTTTACGAAAGCTCGGAAGTCCTTCTCGTAGATATGGAAGCTGTTGGCAAGGTGGGTGTATTGACCGACTTTAATATCTCGGCCAAGTCCTTTTGACACGCGCTCGGCGACGACTTTTTGGAGCTCGGTGAACGCATACATGTTCATAAACGAGGCGGTAAAACTATCGTTTGAGCGCATATGGGCGACCAGTACCAGTGTGTCATCGAAGATACGGAACCAAAGGTTTTGCAGGCAGGCAGGATCAGGAATGCCTTCGTCTTCCCATGGTTTCCACATACTAATCTGGGCACGGCGGGTGTATGGGCAGTCGATGAGCGCATTAACCACATAGTCCAGTTGGTTGATCGGCTTTTCGATGCCAGGCACCTTATAGCTTGCCATCCGTTCGTGATAACTATATTGCCACTTACCGTGTGCCGGGTCAATCCAGTGGTCGTGAACACCGTCGATGACTTCCTGCACGTACATCTCCAACTCTTCTAACCCACAGGGCATCGCCAAGTGTATTCGAGGTTCCGAAAAGGGGTCTCGAATTGTTAGAGACATCACGCAATCCCGACTATCCATAGGAACATCGCTGGATTGATACTGACAGGGATTGCTTCGGCCACTTTCCCAAAGAGTAAGAACCGCTTCTTCCCAAGCTGCTGGGAGATTATCTTCAACAATCGATAAAACGGGCAGATCCATGTATCATTCCTTAGACAGGCACCGTCTGCCTGGAAGTAGATAGAACAAAGCCGATGATCAGATTCGAACTGATGACCTGCTGTTTACGAAACAGCTGCTCTACCACTGAGCTACATCGGCGTTGAAGGCATGGGTATTGTACCCAACGAGACTAAGCTTTTCAATAGATGAGCTTATTGGTAGGGCAACTGTTTACTAAATATCAGATTAGGCTATTTGAGTGTTATTATCCTAACTCAGATGTGCAGGCTGAGCAGCGGGTTGCTGCGATGGGAATAGCTGTGCAACAAAACGGACAATCTTTTGTCGTGACAGCAATAGGCCCTTTAAGACGGTTCACAGCCTTCACGATTAAAAAGACTACGAATGAGACGATCAGGAATGTGATAAGCGAATTGATGAATAGACCGTAACGAATCTCTACTTTGCCAATTGTGAGTACGAGATTCGAAAAGTCGACTTTACCAAGTAAAAACCCTATCGGCGGCATCACTACATCTTTAACCAACGATTTAACTACATCGGCAAAGGCGACTCCAAGGACAAAAGCGACTGCCAGATCAATGACATTCCCTCGGTTAATGAATTCTTTAAACTCTTTCAACATGTCAGTTTTCCTTCTAATCTATTAATTTAAATACCAAGGCACTGCAATTGTACGTCTACTAATAATCTTTACGTTGTTTCTGCAAAGCATGTATTCGACTTATGAGGGCCTTTCGAACTTGAATATATTGTCTAAATCGGTGGATCCAACTGCTTAGGTCGCGTTTGGTTACTCGGTGTTTAAGAGGGACTTCTATTTCAGTAATTCTTAGCCCTGCACGATAGGCATCGATAGTCATTCCAACCTCGACTCCAAAACCTGTGGCGAAGGGGGGCAACTTTTCTATAGCCGCATGAGTGAGAGCGCGTTGGCCGGAGAGGGGGGCTTTCAACTCAAGACCCGTTAGTTCGTGAATGCCTTTTCGAGCCAACCGAACGACGAACCCTCCGCCTCCACCTTTTTCTTGATGGGGAAGTACCCCAATTACCAAATCGGCAGTGTTCTCGAAGAGTGGTTTGAGCAAAGTGAGGGCTTTTCCAGCGGTTTCACCTAAGTCAGCATCGAGAAAGAGGAAGAAGTCTGCATCATTAGCCGCATCACGGCCAAATTCCATGGCATCGCCCTTACCCATTCGCTCAGGAAGTCGCAACACTACATCCGCCCCTGCCTTATCAGCCTCTTCTGATGTCATATCTGAGGAATGGTCGTCAATGACATAGATAAAAAGGGTTATATCGGCGTATTCTGTGGACTCGCTCCAATGGCTTCGAAGAGACTTAATAGTTAGTCCAATTCTTTCAGCCTCATTATAGGAGGGGATGAGGACAGCGATGCGTTTCAAAAGGCCCTCTTAGCCGAATCAGGCATAATCGCTGAAGCCGTTTTCTTCACGCCATAAGCGCCATTTTCTTCTTGAAATAGGAATGGCAGTGTAATCTGGCCGATGGACAAGTCTACGCAGTCAATACTGGGGATATTCTTTTCGATAAAGAGGGGAATTGACGATTGGCTTGCAGATAACGCTTCTGCGCCGACTAAAGTCAGCATTTCTTGTTTGTGCATCGCATCGATAAGGGCTGATTCGAAGTCATCTTTCGATATTGAAGCAATTAGTGATTCCTTATGCCCGCCAACGATTACAACAAGTCTGGTTGGAGTTACATAATCAGCTTCAGATCGAATGCTTACTCCTTTGATTTGGCGCAAAGAAGTGATATCAACGCCATTTGGGATATTACTTAGCTTTGCAAAGACTTGTTGCCAGTTATCTTGTTTGAGTAAGCTTGGATCGAGCACGATTGAAACAGTGACTTCAGCGCCAGCTGATTTCAGTGATTGAGCGGCAGCGATAGCGGCTTCTGGGTA
>JBAXQP010000252.1 GCA_037131655.1 bacterium
CTCTTAAACATGTAACGGTTAAAGATGGTCTGAAAATAGGTGGAACTTTTGGTCTATTTCAGGCCATCATGCCATTAGCTGGATGGTCTATAGGCGCAGGACTTAGCAGGTACATCACAGGGGTTGACCATTGGATTGCCTTCGGTCTTCTCACGATAATTGGTCTTAAAATGATCCATGAGTGCGTCAAACCCGATGAGGACAGACGTAAGTTAAACATACGCGATCTCCATATTCTCTTTGTCTTAGCTATTGCCACCAGTATCGATGCCATGGTTATAGGATTAACTTTTGCGTTCCTGGGAATCCAACCCATAATTCCCGCGCTGATAATAGGCGCTATTACGTTCTTCCTATCCTATCTTGGGGTAGAGCTTGGCGATCACTTTGGCCGCTACTTCTACAAAAAAGCCGAAGTAATCGGCGGTCTAGTCCTAATCACCATCGGCCTGACAATCCTTCTCGAACATTTAATTTCGTAGTAGGTACGCTTGCGCCAAGCTAACGGTTTGCTGTAGAATATTTCAACTATTAAGTTCTTCCTAACAGGAGATGAGTGAATGAAATTAGCTAGGATTTGGATGTTGCTTTTGGGATTAACGGTGGTCGGCGCATTGGCGCAGGCTGCGGTTGTCCAGGATGAGTTTGTTAAGCAGGAACAGACAGTCTTGAGCGCGTTAGCGAGTAAAGACGCCGATACCCTGACGAAGCTAATAAACCCCTATTTTAACTTCGTATCCTATCGAGGACGCATCGGCCGCGCTGATTTACTTGAGCTCATAAAAACTCAAACAATAGGCAATCTAACGATTGAGAATCCCAAAGTTCAGAGTTTCGGTGACATGGGCATTATCACCTATAGCTTCAAAGCGGATGAAAAGACCGGCCCGGTAACCGTTTGGGCAAGCAGTGTGTGGGCTAAATTCGGCGAGAAGTGGATGATGGTTTATCATCAAGAGAGTCGTCCCCTAGTCGAGCACAAATCCCAATTATTCAATATTACTGATGATTATGCCGGCGTTCGCAATCCTCTTTTACTCGAATTCATAAGAAACGATAAACCTATTCTTGAAAGTTTAGGCAAGAAAGACATCTCAGCCATTCAACGACTTCCTGCCTCATTCGAAGCAATGGACCTTACAGGCAGGCTTAATAAAGCGCAGCTCATTAATATTGCCGGCAAATCAGGAAGCATAAACTCAACTCAAATTCGATACAACCTGAACCTATTTGGCAATACAGCGATTATAAGCTATTACCTGAAGGAACGAGACATAAGCGGGCCTATGCCCACCAAGTGGGTTGGTCTCGTCTTTTCTAAAGTTAATTCAAAATGGACACCCTTATTTCGACAAGAAACAATCGACATCAAACCCTCAAAGGAGATACTCATGACAACAGAAAGCGGCCTTCAATATGAAGATACAGTCGAAGGAACCGGTCCCTCACCTGAAAAAGGTCAGACCGTCACTGTTCACTACGTTGGGATGCTAACCGATGGTAAGGAATTTGATAGTTCCGTAAAACGCGGCCAACCCTTCGCATTTACAATCGGAGTTGGCCAAGTAATAAAAGGTTGGGATGAAGGGGTCAGCACGATGAAAGTGGGCGGAAAACGACGATTAACCATCCCGCCAAATCTTGGATACGGCGCAGCAGGCGCTGGCGGCGTCATCCCTCCAAACGCAACCCTTATATTCGACGTCGAGCTATTGGGCGTAAAGTAGTCGCAACCCCTAAATAGCGGTGCATATTTACGGAGAGATTTTGCTGTAAATATACACTTTTCTCAAACGTATGGTATAGTGATAGTAAGCATCCTTGTTATTTGCGTTGGTGGTATGTGTTGCACTTTTGTAGTAGTTATTATTAAGTTATACCTCTAGCACGCGCTACCGCCATTACCGATAATAATATGGGTGTAAAATCGTCGTCAACAGTACGACACAAACCAAAAGAAAGGTGGAATTTTTGTTATGCGCAATTCAAAGTCTGGTTTCACTCTTATTGAGTTATTAGTCGTTATTGCCATTATTGTTATTTTGGCAGCCATCCTGTTCCCTGTTTTTGCTGCAGCGCGTGAAAAGGCTCGACAAACCTCATGCGCCAACAACCTGAAGAACTACACAGCCGCTATGCACGGCTATGTAACTGACTGGGGTGGAGTATATCCCACTCGCTTTATTGGCAACGCTCCTGAAGCGCTGAACCAGAACATTAACCCCGGCCGACCCGGCTGGATTTACAACGCGGTTCACCCGTACATGAAGAACCAAGCAATCTCCATGTGCGCCTCTACTCCTGATAACACATGGGAATTCCCACTCGAGCCTACTTCCACGTATGTCGCATCCTATGCCTACAACTACATGCGTTTAAACGGTACCGGCGATGCTGATATCGATCGATCTGCCGATACAATCATGATGTGGGATAGTATGCTCAACTATTTTGACGAGAGATTAGGATCACCTTGGCTCTCTGCTAAGACTACAGGCGCTGATCTCGACCCTAATTTCACCACTTTTGCAGCGGCATGGGGCGCAGCTTCTGCCTATGGTCATGACGTCTTTAACTTCTGTGGAAAAGACGGCATAACTTGCGCCGCTTGGACTAAGGGCACTAATTATAAAAACGTCATGTGGCACAACGATAATGGCAACATCGCTTTTGCAGACGGCCACGTGGCTCCATCCAACTTCAGCAAGTTGAAGTACGAACAATTCTTCAAGTTGGAAACGTTTACTGCACAAAACTGTGGTGGCCAGGTCGTAACAGCGTGCAAAGCGACTACGTTCCAATAGTTTAATCTCAACGGCTTAAATAACCTTTATTATAGAAAACAGCCCGACAATCACTGTCGGGCTGTTTTTATTTTGATTAGAGCACCAAGTAGGTTTTAACCGCCAAGCAGGAGAGGCAATGATCCAATATGGGCCTCACTGAGTAGGGCGAGGCCCATATCGAAGGGATCAGGAAACGAGTCTGGCGAATGAATTCTCGACTGTTGAGAGCAAAGTCCGCCTACGCTGACTATCCGGAAGAGTCCACGCAGGTGGACTTCGCTAATATCAGCTGCGGTTTCAACCGCCAAGCAGGAGGGACTCTGCCCTTCGGAGGGCGCAGCAAGCTTCGCCCCTACAAAAGTCAGAGGAGGGTAACTTCGGCATGAACATTCTCGCTACGTATACGCTATACTTATGCCCGATGTCATTAGATGCTATTGAAACGGAAGATACCTCGCTTAGATATCCTTACTGGAAATGGAATTTTGTACTCCTGCTCAGTGAGGCTATTTTCTTTATGGCGGGGGCGGCATGTATTGATGTTACTGCGGTCATTCCGGTCTTTCTTAATAACCTGACAGACTCAACGGTCGTTATTGGAGCGGTGCTGGGGATACGATGCATTACGACACTGATCCCTCAAATATTTATGGCACGGTTTTTAAGTCATCGGGTCCACGCGAAACCTACTCTTCTTATCTGTGCCTATATTGGGAGGGTGCCTCTTGTATTTTTCTCAGGATGGCTGTTATGGGGCGCATCGAATCGAAATGAAATCCTGGCAACTTTTATTCCTGTCTATGGCATGTTCATGATGATGGATGCCTGCTGTTGGGTTCCATGGACTGATATG
This sequence comes from bacterium, assembly GCA_037131655.1. Lineage (NCBI taxonomy): Bacteria > bacterium. The sequence continues at coordinate 3,640 of JBAXQP010000252.1, forward strand.
CTCAATCGAACACTTCCTCCGAGAGTGAGAGGTTGGTATTTTGGGTGGTGGCAATTCTTTACGGGACTACTTTCCCTTGTCTCAGGCTTATTTGTGAGTTGGGCATTAAAGACGTTCTCATTCCCGCGCAATTTCGGCTGGCTACATGCCGGCGCGGCAGTTGGAGTGATGCTGTCAATTTTCTTACTTTCACTTATCAAGGAGCCCAAGCGAGTTCAAACAGAAGATCCTCAACAAACCTTTAAAGACTATATTGACCAGATACGTATCTTCTGGCATTCTGATCCCGCTGTGCGTTTATGCA
>JBAXQP010000253.1 GCA_037131655.1 bacterium
TTAAAGTTTTATGTCGGCAAGAACGATTTTTGGAGCCGAGAACTCTTCCGCCCTCTACCGATTGGGTCGGTCAATCTTCTAATTCCAGCGCTGAAAGATGCGGCCTACCATATGGAGCAGGACCTATTCAAAGCTGAAGTCCGCGGACAATTCACAAAAGGCAACCTCACCGTCAACGTTCGCTCCTATACACCGGCCGGCGATAACTTCCTTCTGACTGAATTGAGTTGCAGCGGTGATAAGCCGATTAAGGTAACGGTTGCGCTCATCACCAATGAAGCGAAGTTCCCCACCGAATTCCTATCAGACCACGAGCCCGTCATATGCCCCGTTGAAGCGGGCATTACTGATGGCTACATCTGGACCAAGCGTTACGGCGAGCCTGACAAAACGAAAGGCTACTCCGCTGTTATCGCCACCCGATGCATTGGCGCCGACCCCAAGATTGAAACTGACGGCAAGTCACAGTCAACCGCCACATTTGAACTTCAACCAGGCAAGACTGTAGTCATCGCTTCAGCGGTTGTATGTAATCCTGATACCAAAGATGGCGATACTCTGGCTTGCGCTGTCGATAAGGTCAAAGAATTGAATTCCGACAAGCTCAAAGCGCTGGGCGATGAGCATTTGATGTGGTGGAAGAAGTATTGGTCAGCGTCCTTTATAGAAATTGACGAGAAGCGGGTCGAGAGTTACTGGTATGGGGCGCAGTATATGCTGGCGTGCTGTCATCGGCCCGGCAAAGTTGCTCCGGGTCTGTGGGGCAACTGGTTCCCCGTTGATGATATGGAGTGGCACGGCAGCTACACCATGGATTACAACTTCCAGGCGCCCTATTACGGTATCTATTCAAGCAACCATCCCGAAATCGCGGAGCCTTATTATGAGGAGTGCATGAAGATCATGCCTTTGGGGCGCGAGACCGCCAAAGTGATGGGTTATAAAGGGCTTCTCTTCCCCTATGTTATCGGCCCTTATACACATGAGACCTATAAAGCTATCCGCGAAGAGCATGTGGATCAAATGAAATGGATCGGTACCTATCTGGCCGTCAATTTCATACGACACTACCAATACACTTTGGACATGAATTTCCTCAAACAGAAGGCTTATCCGTTTTTAATCGGTTTAGCGGACTTCTGGGATGAATTCCTACAGCAGGATGAATCCGGTCGTTACAATATTCGCGGAAGCAGCTGCCACGAAGGTGGAGGAGAGAATGTAAATTCATTTTGTGACATAGCATTCCTCATCCCTCTTTACAAAGCGCTGCTTGAGTTTAGTCAAGACCTTGGAATCGATGCCGAACGACATGCCAAATGGCAAGACATTCTCAAGAACCTAAGTCCCATCGCAACGAAGCTGATTAATGGTAAAAAGGTGTTCTGCATGTCTGATGACGAGCCGAATACGATGGGAACAAGCGAAGGATGTGTGAATGGCGAAGGGTTTCCTTTGCTCTATCCTGTCTGGCCGGGCGGCTACATCTCAACCGATTCCGACCCCGATTTATACCAAACGGCGCTCAATACCCTCGAAGAGGTTCAGTCATGGCGAGGTTATAATGGTTTCCCATTAATCTATAACCAAGCCGTCCGATTGGGATATAGCGCAACTCTTTATATCATGTCGCATTTACTCGAACAGGACATGACTGCCAATCTTTACGTTCATCAAGGTGGAGGAGGCATTGAAATTGCGGGCGCAACGATGGCAATTAATGAGATGCTTTTGCAAAGCCACCAGGGTTATCTGCATTTCTTCCCAGTCTGGCCGAAGAACTTCGATGCACGTTTTGGCAACCTTCGCACTCACAATGCCTTCCTGGTATCGAGCGAACTTAGTTGGGGCAAAGTCAAAAGCGTGGAGATCACAAGCGAAAAGGGGAAAGACTGCACTCTTTTAAGCCCCTGGTACGGTAAAGAGCTTGAGGTGATTGACTTAGCAACCAATAAGCAAGTCCCTGTTAGCCGTAAGGGTGAAAAGCACACATTCAAAACCGTTCCAGACAACCGTTATAAAGTTCAGTGCAAAACTGATTGATATAGGATTGTTTTAGAGTTCTATCACGTGATAGCATTTAGGGGACTTATGACGATAATTTTTAACACGAGGGAGCATTATGCCGCAATATGATGGGATTGAATTAGTAAAATTAGTCTGCAACAACGAATTTAAGCCTCGCTGGGAATCGTACACACTCGGCGAACTGGACCCGGAGTGCGTTCGCGTAAAGAACGAATTAACAGCCGCCAAGCATGGCACAGAAAAGGGCGAAATACTTGGTACCGCTTCTTATATGAACTTTCCGATGCACGGCACCGCATTTGACCGTTCTAAAGCTACTCCATTCGACGCAACAAAATGGCAAGACACCGGTAACACCTCTGTAGGTACCGTTATAGCGGTCGGAAAAGAAGTAAAGCACTTAAAGGAAGGCGACCGTGTTTACAACCCTGGCCGCTTCCAAACTGTCGCTGACTTCCATAATGCTAAAAAGCTGGATGGGATAAGCCCTGAGGCAGCTTGCTGTATGGATCCTGCCGATTTCGCTATCGCTGCTGTGAGAGATGCGAAGATTTGTATCGGCGATAACGTCATTGTTTTCGGCATGGGCGCGATTGGCCTCTTTACCGTTCAATTCGCTAAATTACAAGGGGCATTGAATGTAGTTGCAGTCGATCCGATACCTGCCCGAAGAGAATTGGCGCTTCAACATGGCGCAACGAAAGTTGTCGATCCTAAAGAAGTCGCTGATTTTGGCGTTGCTGCCCGTGAGTGGTTCGAAAACGGGGCCGATGTAACAATCGAAGCCAGCGGCAACTATATAGCGCTCAATCAATGCCTCCAGGCAACCTGCTATAGGGGTAAGGTTGTTCCTTTGTCGTTCTATCTGGGCGATGCGAAAGGTGTTTATCTTGGCGAAGAGTTCCACTTTAATCTGTTGAATATCATCTCTGCCCGTGCCTGTAGCGACCCGCAACGCGAGCTTTATTGGAATGAGCAGAGATTCTTCCAAACACTCCGAACCCTATACAAACAGGGCACAATCAAACCCTACGGCCTACCCAGCCCAATTACAACCATGGACAAACTCCCCGAAGCCTACGGCAAAATCTACCACGCCCCCAACGAGGTCGTAAAGGTAGCAGTTAAGTATTAGAGGGAGTAGGGGATCGAAGCTAAAATCAAACTTCGAATAAGGCTTAAGGCGAAAGGTTATCACCTTCTTTGCCTTAAGCCTTAAGTCTTTCTCCCCTAAACAAGCCACCAATGTTCTGGAATAATGGCTTCTATGTTAAAATCGCGTTGGTCTTCGGGGAGTGATGCTAAAAGCTCATGGGCTTTTTGGCCGATGGCTTCGGCGCAGAGAGTGCAATTGAGCTCCCCGACTTTGGCGGAGGCGTGTTCACGGGGGTCAAGACCGTGAACACCCCATTTGTCAACGCTCTCTATAACGATTGCTTCATCCCCCAATTCAGCCATGTCCACCAACTCGGGGTAGAAGAACATCATATTCGAGGTTTCCCACTTAGCGGCATGGTCGGTATCGGAGTCGGCGCATTTGCTCAAGGTCATCTCCCAAAGCCCAGTTCCCGCTAATCCACCCTCAGCGATGACCGGTTCTAAAGCATTATTGAGCATGTCGATCTGTTCGACAATATTGTGTCCCGATACGCCGATAATTACTCGAAAACCGGCCTTCTTGAGCTGCTTAAATAAATTGGTCAGCACAGGTACTAAATGCTCCTGTTTGAACTCGGAATGGAAATAAACCGGGGGGTAAACTACCCCGCCATACTTCTCCGCAGCTTTCACCAAAATGGCATGAGCCTTGATCGCATCATTTCCCAACGGCAGATGCTTCCCGTGCCACTCGATTAGCCCGAACGGCACATACACGACCGGAAACTTTCTCCCCGCCGCCTCCAATTGCCC
>JBAXQP010000254.1 GCA_037131655.1 bacterium
TTCCCGCGGATAGGAGCGGGCAAGCCTTCAATCTTTGTTTCAAGAACATCCATACGGAAATAATAACCTCTAGCAAGCCCGACTGTCAATGGGGAAAGGGATTAGTTTTTAGGGATGAGAGACAAGATACCGGATTAAATTAAGAATTCGGATTTGCATCAGTTCTAGCCCTGTCCTTCGGAGGGTGTAGCAAGCTACGCCTTACATAAAAGTCGTATTCCCGAGTAAGTTTTTTGACTGAATTAAAGGATGGTGATTTTGAGGGACTTCTACCAATTAGCTCTCTCTAACCATAGGGCTAGGTGGAGGTTACTTTGGCACAAACCGCCACGCAACGCCCCTTTTTCGTATTGCGTATTCCATACTTTGCCGAATTTAATAGTAGGGAAGCTACGGAAAGAGATAACTTTGCTTTGATAAAGAGGGTAAAGGTACATTGATCACTCGAAGTATCGTATTGTGTAGTTGGTGCGGAGAAAGATAGATGGCTGATAATCCTGAAATAGACACGCGAACGACAACTGAATCAGCGACTAAGACATCGCCGACTAATGGGGCTATGGAACAAGAAGATAGGGCGACACCTGAACGCCCTTGGCTAAGAAAAGTTCTATTATCCGCGATAATCATCATAGCGTTTATTGCGATTATATACGGCGTTCGCTTTTTGCGATTTTCCGCCACTCACGCTTCAACAGATAATGCCTACCTCACTTCAGACATTATCCAAATAGCGCCTCAGGTTGCAGGGATCGTTCGGCAGGTTCAGGTTCAGGATAATCAAGCAGTTAAAAAAGGCGATTTGTTAGTTACACTCGATGATGCCACTATACGCTCGGTAGTGCAGCAGGCTCAGGCTAATTTAGATGCGGCTATTGCACAGGCTAAAGGGGCAGGAATCAACGTTTCCATCACTTCTCAATCCAGTTCAGCGCAAGTTGAGCAGGCTCAAGGGGGAGTTAGTCAGTCAGAAAGTGGAGTGAGATCAGCCCAAGCGGATGTAGCGAGGGCAACTGCCGGAGTAGCTAACGCTTCCGCCTCAGCCGCCGCTGCTAAAGCTAATATCGGAAATGCGGCAGCGGCAGTAAATGTTGCCAATGCCAATAAAGAGAGATCGCAAGATTCAGTTGAAACAGCGCAAGCTCAATTGATAACGGCGCAAGCGGGTGTTCGCGCAGCGCAAGCGAATGTGGCTTCAGCCCAAGCCGCTTATAATAAAGCCGCAAGTGATGTCAAGCGAATTGAACAGCTCTATCGACAAGGAGCAATTAGTTCACAGGCATTAGACCAGGCCAACGCTGCCGAATTGCAAACTAAGGCAGGATTAGAAAGCGCTCAACAGGCCGTTGCACAAGCTCAATCTGCAGTAGTTGGTCGACAAGCTGAACTCAAAGCTGCTAAGCAAGTGGTAAATGCTTCAAGCGCAGCTATTGAACAAGCAAAGGCACAACTTGTAGCCGTCCGTGAGCAAGCTAATGCAGCTCAAACAGGGGTTCTTCAGGCTAAAGCCATTTTGAATGCATCAGAGCAAGGGGTTTATGCGGCAGAAGCTCGAAGGCAGCAAGCATTGGCCCAACTTTCAGGCGCTCGCACTGCTCCCAACCAGGTTAAAGTCAGCCAAACTGCACAAACACAAGCCATTGCCAAAATCGAACAGGCAAAGGCAGCATTGCATGCAGCGCAAATCCAATTGGGATATACAAAGATTTATGCCCCATCGGATGGTCGAGTCAGCAAAAGAACGGTTGATGTTGGTTCACTGGTACAAATGGGAACACCAATGATGGCTTTAATCCCGGCTAATGATATTTGGGTTGTCGCAAACTTCAAGGAGACGCAGCTCGCTAAAGCCAATCCCGGACAAAAGGCCGAAATAGAAGTGGATGGACTTCCCGGCAAAGTCTTTAAAGGACATGTCGACAGCATCTCGCCGGCAACCGGTTCGACTTTTGCGCTGCTGCCTCCCGAGAACGCGACAGGAAATTTTACAAAGGTGGTCCAACGGATACCGGTGAAAATTATTTTCGAGCCAAATCAACCCGATCTTGACCGTCTTCGCACCGGAATGTCGGTTACAGCCATTATCGAAACTCGCTAATCATATGGGAGCACCTAAAGCACTCCAAACTGAAGGCGAGTATCGGGAATACCCTGGCATCATACGTTGGATTATTCTTCTAGCGGTGATGTTGGGCACCCTTATGCAGGTTATCGATACCAGCATCGTTAACGTCGCTATTCCCCAGATGATGGGCAATCTCGGCGCGACCCTCGAAGAAATTGGCTGGGTCTCGACTGGTTATATCATCGCCAACGTTATCGTTCTGCCCCTCACCGGCTGGCTATCCTCGCGCTTTGGGCGTCGCCGTTATTTGGCAATTTCGATGATCATCTTTACCATCGCTTCTTTCTTCTGCGGCACTTCAAGGACGCTGAATGAGCTTATCTTCTTTCGAGTACTGCAAGGTATTGGCGGCGCAGCATTAATTTCTACGGCCCAAGCAACCATTATGGAGGTCTTCCCACCTGCCCAATTGGGAATGGTACAAGCTATTTTCGGCATCGGAATTATGGTCGGTCCGACAGTCGGTCCAACATTAGGGGGTTGGATTACTGACAACTATTCCTGGCCATGGATTTTCTTTATCAACCTCCCTATAGGCGCAATCGCTGCCTTTTTAACGTTCACTTTTGTGCATGATTCAAAGCATGACGGGGCTGATCATGGGAAGATCGACCTGATTGGGATTATGTTCCTTGCCATTGGGTTGGGATGCCTTCAAACGGTACTTGAAAAAGGTAATAGTGAGGGTTGGTTTGAGTCATCGCTTGTTATTTGGCTCAGCATTTTATCCATTGTCGGCATGGTTACGTTCGTTTGGTGGGAATTGCGGATTCCTTATCCGGCTGTGAATCTGCGCGTTCTCAAAGACCGAGGGTTAGCAGCAGCTACCGCTTTTGGCACTGTGGTTGGTATCGGTTTATTCGGCGGCATATTTATAATTCCCGTCTTCCTTCAGCAATTAAGGCATTACACGGCGGAGCAAACAGGGTGGATTGTGGTACCCGGCGCTTTGGCAACAGCGGTGATGATGCCGGTTGTCGGACGTTTAGTCAATCACTTTTCAGCCAAAACTCTCTCTTTGGTGGGAGGGATTATATTTATTATCTCAATGTTCATGCTTCGAACGATTACGTTGGATACCGGTCCGGATCAGCTCTTTTGGCCGTTGGTATTACGTGGAGCGGCAATGGGGTTCCTGTGGGTTCCGCTGACTCTTGCCGCCTTAGCAGGTTTGAAAGGGAAGAATCTTGCGGATGGAGCAGCGCTTTATAACCTTTCGCGACAGTTAGGCGGAAGCGCCGGCATTGCGTTTTTAACGACCTATGTCAGTCACAAAATGGCCTTTCACCGAGCCTTTTTGGTGGAACATGTCAGCCTCTATAATCCTGTAGCCCTGCAGCGTCTGCATGATCTCACAGCAGGATTATTGGCAAAGGGGGCTTCCCTAGGCATCGCCAGGCAACAAGCATTGGCAATTATGAATGGCACCGTCCAATCTCAAGCAGCGGTTATGGCCTATGCGGATGCGTTTGTAGTCATCGGCATTATCTTCATCTTCGCGCTGCCGCTACTGTTATTCTTTAGAAATACTAAACACAATCAAGCAACAGCACCTGTAGCTGCGGAATAAAATAACAGGCAGCCCATTGGACTGCCTGTTATGCAAACTGAATACCTAAATCAAGACTTCCTAAAGTCTTTTGCCACTTTTCATCATGTTCATGCTAGTGGCGACCATGTCTACACGCCAAACACCATCGTCACTTTGTAGGACTGTGAAATCGATGTCTTTGTCAGTAACCGTTCCGTTATCATTAATCTGGGATTTACAGCTAACAGTAGCTTTTTTACCTTCGATTTTACAGCT
>JBAXQP010000255.1 GCA_037131655.1 bacterium
AGTTTACCCAGCGCCGCTGGAACCTCCGCCACCGCCTCCGCCGCCACCGCCACTAAATCCGCCCCCACTCGAAGTTGAGCTTGATAATGCGGCAGTTAAGCTATCAAAATTCGACATCGCATTGGATAACGAATCCAGCGAGCTAAAGTTCATCGATGAGATACTGTCTATGCCGTCTGAATGCATCGGCGTAAACCATCCAACTTGGTTGAATGTATAATTCGACTCTTGTGCCAGCGATTTCACATTCTCCAACAGCTTTGTAGCAACACCAAGTGCAGTAGCATAGACCAGATACTTCTCCCATAAGGGAAGTAACCCCGGCCCAGCCTCATTCATTGCCGAAAAGTCCGTCATAAAGCGCTTGAATGCCTCCCACCGCTGCATCTCTAAAGCACCCTCCTTCGTCCTGCGAGACAACGAGGCTATTCCCATAATTACCAGGACAAAAGTAAGCACTGGGATGAGAACAAATATTGGTGATGGCGAAACTAGCCAGGTACCAAATGCGCCAACGGCAATAATGCTACAAATAAACCAACCGGCCGCCTTTGCGCTGACTTTATCATCGAGTTGAAAGTAATTATTGACAAACCACTTTCTGTTGGCTTCCCCCCAATCGGATGCAAAGCGCCGAAAGTTAGTGTTCTGTTTATAGCCCATTTTTGCCCAACTGACTAGCTGGTCAGTCGTTACCATAATGCCGGTACCGGCTTCACAGATGGCAGTCCTCAATGCTTCCACTTCAAATTGCTCCAAGTAGCGCATCCCAGGTTGAATTGTAATCGGCTTTCCGTCGAGCAAATCAACCCCTTTTTGAGTTAGGGCATAGATAAGGTCTGTGTGCTTAATTAATCCAAAAAACACCGAATCCTCGGTTTCTTGAATAGTGATATAACCTAATCTAGCTGCCTCAAGAAGCGTGGCGGCAAAAGCCTTTCCCATATTTGATATACTTGAACTACTCTGAGTGAGAATTGCAGGCACAACGGCTGGCGGGATATCTCTGGGAGGTTCGCGCTCATATTCACCAATGTAGCCGGTATTCGGCTCGACCCCATATTTCCGATAAGTATAGAAATACCCCGTCAGCATGGCAACTACAATCAGTATGCCGCCAAAAAAACGGTTGTCATCTCTTGGAAAGAACCTAAGAATCGGATTCCTCTCCCACATCGACTGCTTTTTTTCGTCATTCAAAAGTGATTCAATTGTCTGGCCAGACAACACAGGCGCTTTTGGGAAAAGATTGGGGTTAAGCAGCACTCGCTCTTCAACAAAACTCCCATTAGGAATGTTAACCATTTTGACTGTCGCATAGCTAAAATCATTTGCGAAGGTCAGACTGCCTGGTTCAACCTTACTATGGGTGAAAACTTTAAAAAGATTTGGGCTTTTCAGGGGTGGAATAATCTGGATGTTTAATTGTTCGATCTGCTCATGCTGCTCCTCAACAGCTTTCCAATAAAACTGCGCAACATCGCCATAACGTTGAACAGCTCCTATGATCTTATAGCGCACGCGAAAACGCCTCCAGGTATCCTGTGCAGAGTAATACCAGGTGATCTTGCGCATGCTGCCGTTATTCTCACAATTATAGTCGAGCTTCTGCTTAGTCACATCGTCCCAAACCCCTAGATACTTAACATCATAGGTTCCGTAATTACCGGTAGTTCCAAATTCCAAATAAGCAAAGCTAAAACTCCCGTTAAAAACAAACGAGCGCACATCATCCACAATCGCGCTTCCATCAGGTTGAAGCCAATAAGTCTGATCGACAGTTGAAAGATAATATGATTTCGCCAAGGCAGGAGTAATAAATAAGAGCGCCAGCAGTCCCACCCAAAAAACACGAGCAATCTTCCCACATATAACCTCAGTCACTACCCGCCTCCATCAATAAGTTAATACAATAAATACATTCGCACATTATTGAAAGAATCCTGCATGAGATGATTATATCATAAGTACGTATTTATTTATACATACTATAAAATACATACTTATGATATAATACCTATGAAGGTGATAAAGATGAAGATCGGAGAACGAGGTCAGGTGACTATTCCGAAACAGCTTCGGGATAAATATGGGTTGAGGAAGGATTCGGACGTCGAGTTTATTGATGAGGGGAATAGCATTCGGATTGTCAAAAAAAGCGGTGGCGAGAAACGCGTTGGGGCGATTCGCGGACTGAGCAAATTGAAGCATGGGAAGAATGTTGACGATTATATCGAGAGTGTTCGCGGGCAATGATTATCGCCGTGGATACCAACTTTATCCTCGATGTCGTTACCGACGACCCCACATTCGCCGACCAATCCCAAACGCTTCTAGGACAAGCTTTCGATAGCGGCGCCTTAGTGATCTGCGAGATCGTCTATGCCGAACTCGCTCCCCAATTCGACACCATGCCCGATCTCGACTCGGTTCTGGACACTCTCAACATTCGAATTGTAGAAGGAGGCAAAGAGGTCGCCTATCTAGCGGGTAGAAAATGGGTCGAGTACAAACAAGCTGGCGGCACAAGACAGCGTCTCCTCCCCGACTTCCTAGTAGGCTCCCACGCCCTCCAAAAAGCCGAGTGCCTATTAACCCGCGACCGAGGTTTCTACAAGACCTACTTCCCTGAGTTGAAGCTATTTGGGGGAAGATGATGCCACCAAATAACTTAACTCATACATGGGCAGCAATTCCTTCGCATGCAATTCTCTTGCAATTGAACTATTTACATCTCATAGATGAGCAGTATCCTCTGAACTGTCAGTGATCAGTTGCGAGGAGTCTTTATCTTCGAATAATTCAAAGGGTTTAATACCCCACTGCTTAGCTATCCTAATTACTTCGTCTCGTCCCTCGATGACAACAACTTCTGATTCTCCAGCTTCCCGTCTCTGCTCTGATGTCAACTTACCAGTGGTCACAAACACCGCGCGATTCACTTTGCGGGCAAAACAACCCGCGAGGAACTTCCACCATTCCAATTGTGTAGGAGCACTATTTTGGGTATGAAACTTCACCTGAATGCCGATAACATCAAGATCTTTATCCGTTGGTACAATCTGTTTACCAATCAAGTCCAGCCCACGTTCGTTGGACTTCTGTTGACCTTGATGATGCCATACATGAAGCGGGAACATTACTTTGTGAAGATCAAGAATGTATAACTCAAAAGCCATTCCGCGAGAGGTATTAGAGGAAACAGTTATAAGTTTCTCCGTGACTACATCAATGACATCTTCTTTCACATCTGAAGAGATATACTCTTTTCCCTCCTGAGTGATCTGCCATGTACCACGTTCATCTTGTGTAACATATCCTGCTAGACGCGCATCTTTGTTAATCAGTCTTCTAAGACTAGCTTTACCTTGCTCTGAAAGGCGTTTACCATCCATCTTATGTTCGACTGAGTTGTATATCTCAGACATCGTCGCTTTACCGTCGCGATCAGCCATAGCCTGAAGCGCAAATCTAATCTGAAATTCTCCAGAAATTCCAGCTTTAGCCCCAGTAAGTTCATCTTGGATATCCATGTTAATCCTCCAATACATAGCCTGTCATAGAACCAACTGAAATTCTATCATAAATTCCAGCAAAAACAAAAATAGGACACTCGCATGAGTGTCCTATTAAAGTAGGAGGTTTCTTACTCGTTCAAAACTAGGCAGGGATATCAATTAGCGATCGACCTAGGAAAATCTATTCAGATACTCCCTAGAAAGGAGGTGATCCAGCCACACCTTCCGGTACGGCTACCTTGTTACGACTTCGTCCCCCTTACCGGCCACACCTTCGGCAGCTCCCTCCCTTGCGGGTTAGGCCGCTGACTTCGGGTGCAGCAGACTCAGGTGACGTGACGGGCGGTGTGTACAAGACCCGGGAACGTATTCACCGCAGTATAGCTGACCTGCGGTTACTAGCGATTCCGA
>JBAXQP010000256.1 GCA_037131655.1 bacterium
ATATCGGCGTGATGATTGACGACCTCATCACTAAAGGCGTCGAAGACCCCTATCGCATGCTGACCGCGCGCGCTGAATACCGATTGAGTTTGCGCCACGATAACGCTGACCAGAGGCTTACCCCCATTTCGCATGAAATTGGTCTCTGCACCGAGAAGCGCTGGGAGCGTTATAAAGAAAAAACCCGTTTAACTGAGATTGAGCTTATTCGCCTGCGCACGCACCATGCAAGCGGCATACACAACCTGCAGTTATCTCATAGAGGTTCGGCAGCGCTCTCACAGAGGATTTCACTATTAGACTTACTACGGCGGCCGGAGATGAGCCATAAGAGCTTGTGCGAAATGTTCCCCCCTGAATCACCCGTCCGACTCGAAGTAGCCGAACAAGTTGAAATTATCGCTAAATATGAAGGCTATCTAGGCCGTCAACAAGCTCAAGTTGATCAACATCGAAAGCTCGAACACTGCCTAATCCCCGAAGAAATCGATTATCACTGCGTTCCCTCTTTATCCTATGAGAGCCGCGAAAAGTTTTCCCGCATACGCCCACGCTCGATTGGCCATGCCTCACGAATCCCCGGTGTGCGCCCTTCGGATATTGCAGTTTTATTGGTGTATATGAAGTCACTTGCAAGGCAACAGGCTAAATCCGAAGAGACCCTCTAACTCATCCCTCAATAACGCTGACACGACTCAAGCGAGTCGATATTATTGCTTTTGAATGCAGGAACGCATGCTTTTAGAGCCATTTGACAATAAAATCAGCATAAGTGGATCAGTCGAGCGTGTTTTGGCCCGATCTATGGAATACAACTTGAGGCAGAGTCTCGTAATTTTCACTGCCTCGGAGAGTAATACATGTGGGCTCAACAACGACAGGAGCAACAACTCGTTGTAAGGGTTGATCCGAAGCTGGTGCTGGCTAGTTCAATCTTACAAATGAACGCGCCTGAACTCGATCAAGCGCTCGAGCAGGAATTGGACGATAACCCCGCACTTGAAAGATTGGAAGACCCGGGATCAGCGGATAACGGACAACTTTATTCTTCGCCTGACCATGATTTGACCACTATAAGTTTTGATGATATGCAGACTTATCAAGAGCGTATTTATAATCCCAATGACGAAAACGATTGGACAAGCATGGTTGCTGCGCCCGTTCATCTGCACGATTATCTCCGCGAACAACTCTTGCCAATGCTTCCGAACGACCTGCATTCGATCGGAAATTATCTTATCGAAGCGGTTAACGAGCAAGGCTATCTGGAAATGGATGTTGAGGAAGTCGCGCTTATGCTTAGCGCAGATATGAACGAGGTTGAGAAAGCGCTGAAGTTCCTTCACATGTGCGAACCGGCAGGAATAGGAGCCAGGAATCTGCAGGAATGTTTGATTATTCAAGTCCGTCAAAACAGCCATACTCATTCGGCAATTGCAGAACGAATGCTGGTTGAAGCGTTCGAGCTTTTCACGAAACGAGGATGGAAACGGATAGCTCGAATGTTTGGGGTCGCTCCGGTAGTAATCGAACAGGTCGGTAAGTACATCTTAACTCTCAATCCTCACCCTGGTGATTCATTCCGCTGCGAATGGGAAGCTAATCCGGCGAGAACAGGCTCCAGCATTCGCCCTGATGTTATCATTCGTCGAACTGAACAAGCGTATGAAGTTGAAATAAGAGGGATTGACCCTGCCGGTTTATCGGTTAACCAACACTATCGCGATTCCTATAATCGGGCGAAAAGCGGAGCTATGAAATCGGCTAGCGCGCAAGACCGTGCCCACTTTGTTGAATATACGGAACGAGCGGTTAATTTTATCAATTCCTTGAAGCAGCGAAGACGAACACTGCGAAAAATCGTTCAATATTTGATGGAAACTCAGGAAGGCTTTATCGCTACCGGTTCCTATAGCTTTTTAAAATCAATGACTCGGCTTCAAATTAGCAAGGAACTCGAGATGCACGAATCGACGGTTTCACGAGCCACGATGCACAAGTTTGTGCAGCTTCCAAACGAAGAAGTGATTTCCTTCGATATCTTCTTTACGCCTAGTTTGAGAATTAAAAAGGCAATCGAACAGATTTTGGAAACTGAAGACCCAGCAAAACCGTTTAGTGATGAGAGGATCGCGCTGCTTCTTAAGGAGCAAGGTATCAATATTGCGCGAAGAACTATCAACAAGTATCGCGGACAGGATAAAATCCTATCATCACGTCACCGCAATAGCGCATAGTAAAAGATAGAAGTAGAATCGTTTTCATACCATATGCGCTAAGTTGTTTATAAAAGGAGCGAGGTAAAGGTGAAGCCACAGATAAAATTCGGCACTGAAGGTTGGCGAGGAGTTATCGCTGATGATTTTACAGTAGCAAACGTGCGATTAGTGACGCGAGCTATCGGCAATCATATCAAAACCACCAACCCGCCCGGCTCCGGAATTGTTATCGGTTTTGATTGCCGCTCTCAATCGGAAATATTTGCTGCCGCTGCGGCAGAAGTTTTAGTTTCACTTGGATTTCCTGTGACGGTCGCCGACAGGCCTACATCAAGCCCCGCCACCGTTTCTGCGATTGTCAGATACGGAATGCAAGGGGGAATTATCTTCACTGCCAGCCATAACCCCGGCGCTTTCCATGGAATTAAGTTCAAACCCTATTACGGCGGTTCGGCATTCAATGAGATTACCGATGAAATCGAAGACGAAATCGCGCCTCTTTTGCAGGATTATGAGCGTTGGGGAGATAGGCCGAAGGATATCGGAACCTGGAAGACTGAAGACCTCACTCCCGGCTATCTAAAGAGCATGGAAAGCCTAATTGACCTCAAAGCAATTCGGAATGCCGGTTTTAATATCGTTTTTGATGCGATGCATGGCGCAGGCGCAGGTTATCTCGGGTCAATTGTCGGGCCTGTAATAGCGATTCGTGAAGAACGAAATCCTCTTTTTGGCGGGATTAATCCAGAGCCAATTCCGAAGAATTTGGGGCTTTGTTTTGATGCGGTGAAGAGCCATCACGCTGATATCGGCATCGCGGTTGATGGCGATGCTGACCGTGTGGGCGCAGTTGATGAGATGGGTGAGTTCATGGACAGCCATCGAATCTATGCCATATTGCTCAAACATTTAGTTGAAAGACACGGCTGGCGCGGTTCGGTTGTCAAAACAGTTTCAACCTCACGAATGATAGATAAGCTTGCCGCTCACTATGGCCTGCCGGTTCATGTTACGCCCATCGGGTTCAAATATATCTGCCAATGGATGGTTGATGAAGAGGTGCTTATCGGCGGTGAGGAAAGCGGCGGTATCGGAATTCCCAAGCATCTTAAAGA
Source organism: bacterium (assembly GCA_037131655.1). NCBI lineage: Bacteria > bacterium. The sequence continues at coordinate 3,335 of JBAXQP010000256.1, forward strand.
ACGCGATGGTATCTTCTCTGGGTTGCTGCTGCTTGAAGCGATGGCTCTGAGCGGTAAGACGGCAAGCGGTCTGGTCCGTGAGATTTTCGATATGGTAGGAGAACACTATTACAGCCGAGAAGACCTCCATTTCACCCGAGAAGAGATGCCTTTTGTCCAAGAATCGCTTAAAAAAATAAAACCGAAACGCATCGGGGATACAGTTGTACAACACATCGAGACAATGGACGGCACGCGTTTCGATTTCGAGAACGGATGGCTTTTATTACGAGCCTCAGGAACCGAGCCGGTAGTCCGCGTTTATTCTGAATCCACTGATCAATCCCAACCAACCAAATGGATAACCTCCGGCGAAGCGCTTATACGCGATGCGATCAGAAACGGCTAATGGGTATTTCTTATTTTCACTTCTTATGAAGAGGCGTAGCTTGCCCTGCCCTTTCGAAGGGCGCAGCAAGCTACGCCCCTACATAAGAATCCGTATCTCTAGGTAGGCTTCCTGAGCGTAGTCGAAGGGCGGATATGGTTACAGACAGGTTAAGAGGAGATTACCACGGGCACAAGGCATCCCT
>JBAXQP010000257.1 GCA_037131655.1 bacterium
ATCTTCCCACTGTTGTTTCACAAGCGTTTATGTGATGTCTTTGATGAGGAGAGAACTCTGGCTTTGGAAGAATCCGGTGGCGATACTCAATATGCGGAGTTACCTGAACAGCATCGTTTCCAGATTCCTGCGGATGCTCACTGGAAAGCAGTTCGCACAGAAGTCAAGAACGTTGGCAAAGCGATCCAAGAAGCCCTGCGAGCAATCGAAAGTACCAATCCTGATACTCTCTACGGTGTGTTTGGGGATGCCCAGTGGACGAACAAGGAACGGCTACCTGACCATATGCTAAGGGAATTGATTGAGCATTTCAGTTCACAAACGCTGTCGCTTGCCAACTGTCCAGAGGATGAACTTGGTGTAGGGTATGAGTTCCTGATAAAAAAGTTCGCCGATGATTCAGGACATACCGCTGCTGAGTTCTATACCAATCGAACCGTCGTCCACCTCATGACTGAAATGCTTGAACCTCACCCAGGAGAGTCCATCTATGACCCGACATGCGGTTCAGCAGGCATGTTGCTTTCTACTGCTGCACATCTCAAGCGCCATGACAAAGAATGGCGAAATCTAAGTCTATTCGGGCAGGAACTTAATCTCCTTACATCAGCCATCGGTCGTATGAACCTTTTCCTTCACGGGATAGAAGATTTTCGTATTGTGCGCGGAGATACTCTGGCACATCCCGCATTTGTCGAAGGGGACCGCTTGATGCAGTTTGATGTGGTGCTTGCTAATCCCCCTTATTCAGTAAAGCAATGGGATCGCGATGCTTGGTCAGCCGATCCTTGGGGACGAAACATTTATGGCACACCACCTCAGGGGCGTGCAGACTACGCATTCTGGCAACATATTATCAAGAGCATGAAGCCAAATTCAGGACGTTGCGCGATTCTTTTTCCACACGGCGTATTGTTCCGCAATGAGGAACAAGCGATGCGAGAGAAACTTGTCGCTCATGATGTGGTGGAGTGCGTTCTTGGGTTAGGTCCGAATCTTTTTTACAACTCAAGTATGGAGTCCTGTGTTGTAATCTGCCGTATGAACAAGCCGAAAGAGCGCCGGAACAAGATACTATTTATCAACGCTGTTAATGAGGTCACTCGCGAACGTGCTCAAAGTTTCTTGACTGACGACCACATTCAACACATAGTAGATGCTTATCAGTCTTTTGTAGACGTTGACGAATTCGCAAGTGTCGTAAATAACGCCGAAATATTAGAGAAAGGCGGCAACCTCAGTATTCCGCTTTATGTACAAGCAGGCAACGGAAACCAAGAGGGAGAAGTCGTCAATCTGAAACAGACTATTGAAGACTGGCTGCAAAGTTCAGCGGCATTACGAGAATCCATGAGTGACTTACTTGAGGTCATGGTAAAGTCAAACACAATGGAGCGTGCAAGGTGATCACTGGTCTGCCTCACAACGACTATATTCGTCTATCTAGTACCTTACGTCACAGTCTAGTGGCGGCGCTGAAAACTCCAACCCAAGCAGAACCTCAACTTGTTGCTAATATGGTATGTGAAATTCCCAACGCGATAAATGCGCTAAAGCCCTTGGGTAGCGTTGAGATCAAAGCGGATGGTGTATTTGTTCACGGTCAGCCATTTGTTGAGTACATAGACCTCACTAATCAATCGCAGAGGCGTGTTGAGATAGGTGACCTTCTACTATTGCGCACGGAAGTTCAAAACAAAGAAGTTATTGAAAGGTCCGCACTCTTATTACAAGCTAAGAAGAACAGTGGAATACACTTAAAACCTGATAGCAACCAACACTACCTTTATGCTAATTGGCCGGAATTCAAATATGTCCGTTCAACTTCGAAATTGAATGGACAGAATCGCAAAGTGTTGGGGATGGACCTATACAATGCCTGCAAATACCTACTAATTGGCGGTATTCCGTTTATATGCCCCCGATGCCCTGGATGCCCAGGCATTCATTCTTGCTACTTCCACTCATCTTTACCTTGGCATTGTACATTGACTGCCCAGCCGTCCTTGCCCAAATTAAGCCTATATAGGTGCTTTCTAAATGAACTGATAAGCTTTGTTCTTGGTGATGCAGGAAAGCCATTTGTGTTTCCACCTCCGAACCAGACTATAGGATGGGATAAAGTCATATGGGACTTGATTGATGTGACTGCTGAGCAGGCTTCAGAGTACATGAGGCGAGCATCTTCAAATAGTAAGTCATTCCGTGGCTCAGGTGACTGCTTTTTCGTTCGGCAACAGATGGCGCACTCCCTGCTTGATAGACTAGACGTACGCAACTCCTTTAATGGCAATGAACCGCCCGATGTGCCTGATGAATGGTTAAATGAGGACGAGTTAGGTGGAGGAATCTCCATCATTGAGTTCGTCGTGAGTTCGGAGGGTGTAGGATGAGCAAACATTATCTCAAGCCTGGTTGGAGAATAGTGAAGTTTGGAGATATCGCTCAAAACGTCGCTATTCGTGTCGATCCGTCAGAAGCTAAAACTGATATCTACGTTGGCTTGGAACACCTTGATCCTGAAACCTTACACCTTCGACATTGGGGGCATCCGTCCGATGTAACTGGTCAGAAGTTGGCGTTTAAGAAAGGGGATGTGATCTTTGGTCGCAGGCGTGCCTATCAACGCAAACTTGCGGTTGCTGAGTTCGATGGCATTTGTTCCGCACATGCGATGGTAATAAGGGCAAAACCCAAAATGATTCTGCCTGAGTTTTTGCTGTTCTTTCTGCAATCAGATATGTTCATGGAACGTGCCATTGCAATATCGGTCGGCTCTCTTTCACCGACAATCAACTGGACTACTCTGTGCATTCAAGAATTCCCTCTCCCCCCTATTGAGGAGCAGAAGCGTATCGCAGAAATCCTATGGGCGGCAGATGAAGTGATTGAGGAATGGAGCAAGAGCATAATGAACTTAGAGACTATTGTTACACAGATAGCCTTTGCCTACTTTAAATATTCGGGGTATGAAGTCCAAACTTTGAGGTCTCAAGTGTCAGAGTCGGCTTATGGTCCAAGATTCAGTAGTAGTAAATATTCTAACAGTGGCGCTTTAGGACAAATAAGAACTACTGATATATCTGAGGATGGCACAATAAACTACTCGACTGTACCGTTAGCAAACTTGGATGTTGAGGATTACAAATTTCATATTCTTAGGACAGATGACTTATTGATTTCTCGTAGTGGTACTTGTGGTGTAGCGTGTGTTTTCAAAAAACAGTCTCTGCCTATGCTTCCTGGGGCATTCCTGATTAGATTCCGACTAAAGGAGTCATTAAATTCTGAATTTGCCAAAGAGTATTTCAACTCTCAGGTTGGTCGCGCTCACACTGCCAAATTGTCTCAAGGCGGGGTGCAGAATAACCTCCGTGGGTCGACCCTTCTTCAGCAGTTTCTTCCTGTACCACCAATCCAAACACAAATGACTGTAGTAGATACTTTCTGCTTGCTGAGGAAAGAACTTAAACTTCTTTGGGAGCACAGATTTAGGTCGGTTGGTTTAGCAAAACACCTTTGTAATGAGATGATATCTCCAATGATGGAGTTGTCTAATGTTTAACGAAGAAAACACTATCGATCAGAAAAACGTTAAAGGAGATTATCGGTGTCGATATCGTTTATGATAACAATACCCAAGGTTATATCGTGATGATTCGGTATAAAAGGAAATCGGTCAATGGTCCTGAAAAGGAAGAGTAGGACTGGGGAGTCAAACAAGCAACCATGAGGGAAGATTTAGAATCCACCTGGACGACTGTGAAGTTCGGTGATGTTGTTCGTAATGCCAATTTGGTTGAACGTGATCCGATTGGCGTGGGCATCGAACGAATCGTCGGACTTGAGCATCTCGATTCTGAGAATATGCATATTCGTCGATGGAATGATCCAAAGG
>JBAXQP010000258.1 GCA_037131655.1 bacterium
CAGTGACACCAATAACTAAACTTCTTTTAACTCGCGGTCCCAAGCTTCTAGGTATCGGACGAAGTGGTTGTTTTGGTCGACTAGGGCCATCTTGGGGGTGATGGGTTCGTCGGTTAGGGTGAAGGCGGCGATAATAAGGCGGTCGCCGGATTTACCTTTGATGGCGGCTGCGCCGTTTAGCCCGATCACACCACTGCCGGGTTCGCCAGGGATAACATAGGTCTCGAAACGCTCTCCGTTTTCGATATTCCAGACATGAACATGCTCACCGGGCAATAGGCCGACACAATCCAACAAATCACTGTCGACCTCAAGACTGCCTACATAATCGGCATTCGCATAAGTTATATGGGCATGATGTATTTTACTTTTCAACAACTGAACCAAGCGCATAGCTATAGTTTACCTTTATGCTGCCGCTTTTGTTTATGACCACTCGCAGGTATATTTTCTCCATATTTCCCTAACGCTATAAGGTCTAATGAGCGCCGTCTTACCGATACCAGCCCACCAACTAAGAGTAATAATGAACCTAACCAGACTAGAATGGTCATTGGTTTGTATCTTATCTCCAGTGGAATAATCCAGTTTGATGGGGTGGAATTACTCTCATTCGTTTCAGGATGCCCAGGCACGTTATATAATTCCAATAAGATCGCATGATTGTCGGCATCGATGCCAACTTGAGCCATTGCCCCGCCTTCCAGTTGTGCCGGTTGATTATTCTGACCATCGGTGCGCGGTTCCGCCGACTGCATGTGCCCCTGATAGCTCACCTCCAGCCGAGCGCCAACCCCCATTGCTGTCCCTTTGGAATGCTCCTGGGTATCATAGCCGATGAATTTCACGCTATAGGGACCCAATTGCCCTGTCTCCCCTTTTTTAAGATTAGCGCGTAAAGAATTATGATTTGCAGAAACCTGCTGGGGATTATCGCTTAAGGCAAAATAGAGGTCTTGAAAGAGTGACCATTTAATCCAAGGCGCCCTAACAACCATCGGCTGACCTTCTTCGTCAGCGCGGCTTTCGCTTTCATAAAAGAGCGGTTTAACTTCAGAGATTTTGCCGGATTTATCCTTCAGCTTCAAAACCACTCGATTGGTCTTCGCATTTATGTTTGAGCTCATTTTTGCAAAGCTGATGCTATAGCCAAATACGTCCTGCGGCTCACTGCCTTGTAAAGTCACCGTCTTCTTATTTTCACCCACTGTGGATACTATTAATCCCATCATCAACAACCCGACCCCAACGTGAGTGATGAAGCCGCCAGTGCTGATTTTGCTTACTTTCCATGTCTTGCGCATTCGGAAAATATTTGCCGCAACTGCAAAGAACAAAAGTGTCGTTACAATAAGAGGAATGAGATGCAGGAACCGTTCTCCTACCTGCGCATCGTTGCCAAGAGGGGGCATCCAAAGGAAAAGCGCAAAGACGGCAAAAAGGAAGGAGAGCATCCATGGTAGTAAAATACGATTTAGCAGTAACTCGCCTTTCATTCCTCGCCAACGCATCAATGGTCCAATTGCCATCAGCAGCGCTATTGGGATGATTACAATCGCTCCGGCTTTAAGATAGAACCCCTGTTCAATTTTCATCGGCTTGGCATGAAACAATATCTGGGCTAACGGAAGAAACGTGCCAACGCTAACAATTACGAGGGTGATTATAAGCCCAATAACCCCTGCAAAGATGGCTTTGTCTTTCGAAAGCGCATTCTCTACTTGATGAGTTCCGCTAACGGGCGAAGTCACGATTGCTTTTAGACGCCAGAAGGCGAAGCCGATTAATAAGGCCAACGAAAGATGGCAAAGCCACAGCAAGATTGAGATCGCGCCTTTGGCAAGGTCTGCTGCAAAGGCATGAACGGAAAGATTCGATAAGACTCCGCTGCGCGTGACGTAGGTCCCGTAAATAAATAGAATGAAAGGGATTCCGCCCAGCAATAGGTTCGCCCACCGCATTCGACCGCGAGCGATTTGCATATGTATCCCGTGAATTAATGCTGCACACGCTAGCCAAGGTAGTAGGCTGACATTCTCAACGGGGTCCCACGCCCAGAATCCGCCCCACCCGAGAGTCTCATAAGCCCAAAGCCCGCCGAGCACAATTCCTAGCCCCAATATCGCCATGGACCCAACCACCCAAGGCCGAACGTAGTAGACCCACTGGTCCCAATCTTTCCGCGATAGCGCGGCGATTGAATACGCAAAAAGGATCCCGAGCATCGCAAAGCCAATGAAGATGATGGGAGGATGGATAGCCATCCAATAATTTTCCAAGGCAGGGTTCATTCCCTGGCCGTTAATCGGTGAAGCCCAATCTGCAGGAAGGACTATCCCTTTAAGGGCAAGCTCTTTCTCTGCAATTACTCTTGTGGGTGTAAAAGGGCTTTGAAGGGCAAGAATTCCCAGAATACTCGCCAAAATAAGGCCGTAGACGATCATGAAATTCCGTTCATATCGCCCGAGCGAGCGAAGGGCAATCACTCCTAGAACGGCTGTAAAGAACGCCCACAGAAGAAAGCTACCTTCCTGCCCCGCCCAAACGGCTGAAATACGAAACAGAGGCGGAAGACTATTATCGCTATGGCTGAAAACATACCAAATGTCATAACGCCTGGTCGTAATGAGATAGATAAGAAAGGCCTGGACACCAACAGTCGCGATGGCGCTGATGGCAAATAGCCAACGCGCAACTTTCATAAGATTCGGAAGGACTTTGGCAAATACGTATAATGTTACCGAAGCCAAAGCCGTTGCAACACCAATTATAACCAGCGCATTACCCATTGTTATTTACTCTTTTCATCTGCAGAATAGCGGGAAGGGCACTTTGTTTGTATCTGAGTAGCTTCAAAGATGCCATTTTTGATGGAACCGACCACTACTACACGCGTGGCTTGATCGAAACTTTCAGGAATAGCCCCATGATAAATGACCGGTATGGCCTCATGGGTTTTAGGGTCTTCAATTATGAACCTAAGTTCTTGATTAATAAGATTACGCAACACGGATTTCTTATCTACATCTGCCTGAATGTGAATCGAACCATTTCCTTTTGAGGCTTTCGCTTGTGCGATCGTTCGGTAGGGACTTGAGTTTTTGACAAAGAGTAAACTTACAACAACCAGCAACCCTACTACCAATAAGACCGTAACAACAAGACCTGCTTTAATCTTCGCTTGATTTTTCATTGTTTATTAATCTTCCTTTCGAGTTCACTAATTTTTCGTTCCGTCCTCAGAAGATAAAGGAACACGCCGCACCACACGAGGAGCGACGGTAGCGCTACTGCTATTTTCCAATCCATCTATTTCCTCCAACTTCGCCTCAATGTTACCAGCGGCAACTTGAGTGCGAAAGATTCGAATACCAAGCCATATGTAACCAACTAACGCTGAGTAAAGCGTTACCTTATAAGGAATATCGAGTCCTCCGCGGTTCGTTAAAGTACCAACGGGATGGATCGAGCTGAACGCGGGTATTCTCGGCAGGATAAAAATCAAAAACGGCACAGTGGCAAGAGCAAACAGGGCATAAGCTCCCGAAACGCGACCCCGCTGTTCGCGATCGGAGATGCCTGATCTTAGGGCAAAGTAAGCGATATAAATCAGTAGTTGGGCCAAAACGGAGGTCTCGCGAGGGTCCCAATTCCATGCGCTGTTCCACGCTTGATAGGCAAAGATGGAGCCTGTAACCGTTGCCAGAACGCCAAATAGCATTCCCAATTCCAGAGCGGTCACTGATTTTCTATCATCTTCTGGGCGTCTGTGCGTTAAGTATTTAAAAGCAAAGAAAGCTCCTGCCGCAAACCATAGAACCATCACCATAGCCGCCGGCACATGGAAAATCACAATTCGCGAAACATTGCCCACACTTTCAGGCAACCCAAACCC
>JBAXQP010000259.1 GCA_037131655.1 bacterium
CTTATATACTTAAATGAGATCCCCTTATATCAATCCCAACTCCTTGCCTACCTTGCAGAAGGCTTCTAAGGCTCGGTCTAGGTCGGCGCGGGTGTGGGCGGCGGAGGGCATGGTTCTTACTCGGGCTTTGCCTTTGGCTACTGTTGGGAAAACGATTGCTAGCGCCATGACTCCTTCTTCGAACAGCAATCGCTGAGCCTTCTGTGCGGTGGCTTCATCACCCATAAGAATAGGTGTAATCGGCGTTTCAGAGCCCATCGTGTCAAAACCTGCATCTTGTAGTTGCTTCTTCCAATAGCGCGTGTTATCCCACAATCGCTTCATCGGCTCAGGATCGTTTTCCATAATATCAATCGCTGCAATCAGTGCAGCGGCAACTGCAGGGGGATGGGCGGTGCTGAATAGATAGGGACGACCGCGATTGATGAGCCATTCCTTAAGGGCGCGTGAACCGGCAATATAGCCCCCCATCACTCCAAGCGCTTTAGATAGTGTGCCCAGTTGGATATCAACTTTCCCATAAAGCTTAAAATGAGAAACCGATCCGGCGCCATTTTCACCCAGTACACCGCTGGCATGAGCATCATCAATCATCACAAAAGCATCGTATTTTTCAGCAAGCTCAACAATTTCAGGAAGCGGCGCGATATCACCATCCATACTGAATACGCCGTCGGTGATAATCATCCGCTTGTTGAAGCCGGAAGCCTTCTTTAAAATCTCCTCCAGGTTATTCATGTCCTTATGCTTATAAACCCAGCCATCACTCTTCTTATAAGCCGCACCCGCCAGACGCACGCCATCGATAATGCTAGCATGGTTCAATTCATCGGAAATAATGACATCACCATTCTGTGCAACGGCGGGGATAGTACCGGAGTTCGCTGTAAAACCACTCTGAAATACTAAAACCGCATCAACATGCTTGAACTTAGCAAGTCGCTCTTCGAGAACATCGTGAATTGACAAAGTTCCGCATATTGCACGCACTGCTCCTGCGCCAACTCCCCACTTATTAATCGCTTCGATCGCTGCTTCGCGCATCTTAGGGTGATTGGCCAAATCAAGATAGTTATTAGAAGAAAGATTGATGACTTCTTTGCCACCTATAATTGCATGACCACCGGCAGGTCCTTCCAAAACGGGAGGAACCTTATACAGGTTCTGTTCCTTCAGACCACCGAGTTGTTCGTTAAGCCAATTTTGAAATGTTTGATTCATGGTTCGCCTCCATCGTAACAATTTTACGCTCTATGATCGTTCGCGTCAAGGGTAACGCCGAATGTCTTACCTGATATTTATCTCTTTTAGTGAAACTAAGGAACTAATTGCACAGCTTCATCCGTTTATATAAGTGTAAAACATACAAATGATTAAGCCTGCAAACAAAAGAAATCGATAGGGTAACAGCAAGGCTTGTCTAGTAATTCTAATGTAGTCTCATAAAGTCATCAAAATTTGGCAAAGCCTTCTTTCGAGGCAGAGCGTGCTATTAAACTAAAATTAAGGACATTTAAATAAGCTCTTTCTTCAATCACGAAAAGTCAGTTCAATATCCTCTTGATTGCCCAAGTAAAAAACCCACTTTACTTGGGCTTTTTTTTGAGTCTTAATCAGCGACGTGAAAAACGAGTTTCCCGCAGTTCCCTGAACGGATTAGCTCCATTCCCTCAGCAAATTCAGTGTAATGCAGTGTATGAGTGATGACAGGGGCAACGTTAAGCTTTCCACTGGACAATAGTTCGTGCATCTGATCCCAGGTTTCATAGAGTTTGCGTCCGACTGTCCCTTGTATTAAAAGTCCTTTGAAGATAATCTCGTTCAGGTTCACTTCGATTTCACTCTTAGGATAGATGCCGAATAAACTGAGGCGGCCACCACTCCGGACGAGATTAATGGCTTGATTAAGTGATGAAGGATGGCCTGACATCTCAAGGACCACATCCACTCCAATCCCACCGGTATATTCCAACACTGTTTTCTCGATATTATCGTTCTTAGGATTCAGGAGCACATTTGCGCCCATTGCTTCTGCCAGGTTCAAACGATACGGACTTACTTCAACAGCGATTGTTTGCTTTGCTCCCATCGCTTTGCAAACAGCGATTGCGAACAATCCAATCGGCCCGCAACCCATCACTAATACTGTACGGCCTTCCAAAGGGGTTGCAAGCGCGGCATGGATTGCATTTCCTAAAGGATCTTGTATTGATGCAATTTCAGGGGAAACGCTCGTATCAGTCAGCCGTGCGTTCGCTTCAGGGATTACGATATCAGGTGCGAACACACCATCCACATCGACTCCTAAAATCAGTGTATTCTTACAAACATGCCCCTGTCCTGCCAGACACTGGACACATTTGCCGCAGACGATATGGGATTCGCTGGCGACATAATCTCCAACTTTTCGTTCACTAACCCCTTCACCAACTTCGGTGATTATCCCGCACATCTCATGGCCAAGAATGCGCGGCGGGTGAATTCGCCCTTGCGACCATTCGTCCCAATTAAAAATATGAAAATCCGTGCCACAAACTGAGGTGCGAAGCACCTTCACACGTACATGACCCGGCTTAATTTCAGGAGAGTTTACTTCAATAAGTTGCGCTCCAGGCGCGCGTTCTACCTTGGCGATTGCTTGCATGTTAAAATAACCTGTTCTAAGATGTGGGTTAAAATTATACCTCGCCAATTAACTTTAGGGCATTAGCATAAAATCAGGAGCATCATCTGCTCTCCCGCCTTCTCATAAGCGGCAAGATCGGTGAGTAATTCGATACCCATTAATCGGATCATCACAGGTTATATACTGAAGATACATGCCAGTTGTTCACCGTCGGGGTTAGTATGAAGTATTGGGAGGTTTGAGTTAACGTAGCCCGTATCGCTGGCATCTCACCGGTTCCGGATCAAAACGTGCCGTCAGACACGTCATTCCGAACTAGTCGAGGGATCATTCGGAACCTCACCCCGCGGGGGTTAAAGGTTTAAGTTAGAATTGCTTCCCCCTCTCCTGTCACGGAGAGGGGCCTACGAAGTAGGGGGTGAGGTCTTCCTGGCGGACGACCATACATGTTCCCCCTATACATTATGAAAAGGCCGTTTCGAAAGGTGGCAAATAAGCCGCTTACCCTTCTTTCTCCTCAATCTTCTCCAGTGTACGCTCTAGGGCGGATTGAAGTTCTCTTTGGGTAGTTGAGATAGCGAAATCGCTTCGGGTTCTTTCTAGAACGGCTCTTAAAGCGTCGCATGTTCGGCGCAAGCCTCCGGTGATTGCATCGGGGTAATCGAAGGTAATCAACTCGTCGTAAATGTCCTCCATTGCAATCAGGCAATCTTCAGCGACTTTGGTCTCGCCCTTTCGCATCGCATCGAGGATATAGCGACGACACTCACTCGCGGCTTCGGCCATACCATTGAGATAGGCTGTCACATGCACATTTAAACCGGCAGGGTCTGGCATCGTGCTTTTCTCGATGATCGCATACAACGCCTCCGCCTCGACATATTCTTTCTCCGCATCCTGCAAATAGCCCGCATAATAGAGGTCAGGATGGGGCTTTAAGTAATCGCGAGCTTCCTGAACAAGCCGTCGCGCCTCATCAATAAGCTCGCGCGCCTCTTTTGTTTGGTGACGATGAATATGACGAATACCCTTCCCACAAGATTGAATAACCTTGCGACAGGTTTGAAGCCCATGTTCTCGCGCCTGATGTTTAATGTCCAACTGCTGCCGAAGTGATTCGACGATACTTTCCCAATTTGTACTCAAATGATGCCTCGCTCTTTGAGGCTGACGTATTGACCGTCGCCTAGTATGATGTGATCTAATAGTGGAATACCAAGCAGTTCACCCGCATTACAAAGCCGCCTTGTGACGGCAATGTCTTCGCT
>JBAXQP010000260.1 GCA_037131655.1 bacterium
CCGCCATTCTCACTGGATAAGTGGGGAGCAGAGAGCGCGGCGGCGGACAAGTACCGACGTTTCTGGCGCGGGGTACCGCCGAAGTCGAAGGGCGACTACGCTTTTATCACGCATATGGTAGAGATTGCCAGTGAAGGTACCGGCAAAGTGGCCGTCATCGTCCCCCATGGCGTACTCTTCCGGGGCGGGTCAGAGGGGGCTATCCGGCGACAGTTTATCGAGGAGAACCTGCTGGAGACGGTTATCGGTTTACCGGCCAATCTGTTTTTTGGCACCGGTATTCCGGCGTGTATATTGCTATTCAATAAAGGCAAGACTACCACGGATGTACTCTTTATCGATGCCAGCCACGACTATGCTGAGAATCGTAATCAGAAGGCATTACGCACGGAAGATGTCGAGAAGATCATTGCCACACACACCGCATTAGCAACTGTGGAGAAATACGCCTACCGTGCCACTCGTGCAGAGATCGCCGAAAATGACTACAATCTGAATATTCCCCGCTATGTGGATACCTTCGAGCAAGAAGAGGAGATAGATATCCTTGCGGTGCAGGCAGAGATTGATCGGTTGGAGGGGGAATTGGCGAAGACACGGGCAGAGATGCGGAAGTATCTGGAGGAGTTGGGATTCGATGGGATATTCGGGTAACTGCTATATATTCTGCAACGGTTCAACATGAACAAAGCCAGATAGTGTAGAATTTTTGATTCTCAATATAGTAACTATCCGGCATATTCGGAAAGCTCAATGATAAGGCGCACACAATGGTGAGTGGTAAAGGAAAACTAGACTACTGAGCTAGATACAGTTATCTGGAAAATCCGGATAACTGCTGCAACGGTGGATCAGTATCTCATCGTTGCTGTGAACGAACTGACGCAGAACGAAAGTTAGGAAAAGCGCATGAGCCAAGTGGCTAGAAGAAAGGGGACAGTGATGCGAATTGAGATGCGGAAGTATCTGAAGGAGTTAGGATATGGTGCCTAATGGGTGGAAAGAGGAAGAATTAGGTAATATGGCTCGCTTCATCTCTGGTGGGACGCCTAATCGCGCAACGACAAAATATTGGAATGGTGATATCCCTTGGTTAAGTGCAAAGGATATGAAGACATTCTGGCTCTCTGACTCTCAAGAGAAAGTAACAGAAGCAGGTGCTAAGAATGGTACAACCTCAGTGCCGGCTGGTTCTATACTCGTACTGGTGCGTGGCATGACATTAATGAAAAACGTTCCAGTCGGTGTTACCACTCGTCTGGTCACCTTTAATCAGGATGTGAAGGCTCTTCTGCCAATAGAAAGCGTCCGAGCTGACTTTCTGGGTTATGCGATAGTTGCATCAAAACGAGTTCTGATGTCTTATGTAGACCAGGCTGGTCATGGCACTGGACGTATGCCCACAGAGCTTCTACGAGAACACGTAATATTCGTTCCTCCCCTTCCCGAGCAGCGCGCAATCGCCACCATCCTCGCTACATGGGATCGTGCCATCGAGCAGACGACACGACTGATTGAGGCAAAGCGGCGGTTGAAGCAGGGGTTGATGCAGCAGATGTTGACGGGGAAGCTGCGATTCCCAGTATTTAACTGCAATTGGGAGCATAAGAAAATCGGGGACCTTGTCAGAGAAAGCAGGGACCTTGCTTCTTCTCCAGATATGAATACAAGAATTACTGTTAAACTCAACCTTAAAGGGATAGAAAAGCGTGAGATAAGGATACGAGAAGATGGCACCACCTATTACATCAGGCGGGCTGGTCAATTCATCTATGGGAAACAGAATCTCCATAAGGGGGCAATGGGACTAGTTCCAGATGAGCTTGATGGTTATGAGTCAAGTCAAGATATTCCTGCATTCGACTTTTTAGGTGAATGTATACCCGAATGGTTCTTATACTTCATGAGTAGAGAATCTTTTTATACCAATTTAGAAACTATCGCTAAGGGAACTGGTTCGAAACGTATTCATCCATCTGATCTAAATAAAATTCCAGTTCATGTTCCAAGCATTAGTGAACAAAGAGAAATTGCAGAATGTCTAGGAAATTTAGATCATGAGATTAAATTGCACAAGGAACTGCTTGATAATTTTAAAACTCAGAAGCAAGCTCTCATGCAAAAACTCCTCACCGGGCAGGTGCGGGTGAAGGTGGAAGAGGAGGACAAAGCCAATGCGTTATGAAATCTATTGCGATGAGAGCCATCCTGATGTATTTTGGTCGCAATCATCATCACGTGCGCGGTATTTATGCATCGGTGGTCTGTGGCTTGCCGCCGATTTGCGTACCGAAGTGAAAGGACGCCTTCGTGAACTTACATTACGACACGGAAAGATAGGTGAGCTTAAGTGGCACAAGGTACATGCGAAATGGGAGCACTTTTATCGTGATTTGATCGATCTATTCGTATCCTATGATGCTGAACAACTGCGGTTCCGCTGTATTCTGGTTGAAGGGGATAAGGTGTCCATGGAGCACTACCATGATGGTGATCCTGAACTTGGTTTCTATAAATTTTACTACCAGATGCTCGTGCATTGGATCGAGAGTGGACATGAGTATGCAATCTATTGCGATAATAAAACAAACCGGCAGCATGATCGTTTGCAAAAAATGCACCGGGTATTACAACATGCCTGCAGCGGACAAGTCGTTTCCATACAGGCACTTCCGTCGCATGAAGTACAACTCCTTCAACTCGCTGATTTTCTATTGGGGATGGTCTCGTCTCGCTTTAATAACGATATTGAACCGGGGGGAACAAAAGATCGAGTAATTTCCTACTTTGAGGAGCGACTGGGTAAGCAATGGAAACTGTTGCCGACTTCGAAGGGTGTGCGTAAGCTCAACATTTTCAAAATAGCATTAGAGGAGGCATAGCCGTGCCTGTGACACCATTGCCCCCTCTGGTTCATTTTTCGACGGAGGGTGAATACCGCGTACATTATGAATTAAAATTCTGTCGTGATTCTCTCCTGACATTCGATGATATCCCCGTACGTTTTCGAATACGGCATTTCGACCATTGCATGTTTGAGAGTAATCGCCGCAATGGTGTCAAGGACAGATTCTCACAACGGCGTGCCCAGAGGATGGATTGGATTCGTGCAACGTTGATCAATCTCAACTCAAATCCACGGCAAGGATGGGACGCAAAAAATAATTGCATCGATCCGAATAGACGGGTTGCTGTGTTATTTGAGCGTTTCGTCGTGGTGATACGTTGTTGGTGGAAAGATACAGAAAAACTGGAAGCCGAATTTGTGACATGTTTTATTGCTGACGACGAAGAAATAATCAGGCTAATCCGAGCCAAACCAAAGTGGAGAAAAGAAGATTGCCGCTGATTCGCCAGGCGGGTTCAGCGGCAGAAACCTTTGTGGGTTCCCTACACATGGTAAAGAACGTGGCTAATAGGATTAACCATTCACCAAAAAGTAGTATACCCATTTGGGTAATAATCGTCAACACACTTTGGGACATTTTTTATTTATTGGCAGAATAATCGGACAATTTGAACAGGAATCCATACGGCTAATGCTTGACGGAGAAGAATAGGATAAAAATATGCACGACGTACCACAAACAATAGAAGACGCCATCTCGCAAATACCTGCACTGCAATTACTGCAGACGCTGGGCTACACCTATCTGTCCCGCACCGATGCGCTAGGGCAACGTGGGGGTAAACAGAGCCGGGTGTTGCTGGAGGGAGTGTTGGCAGACTGGCTGCGCAAGCATAATGTTGTGCGCTACAAGGGGGAGGATATCCCCTTCAGCGAGGGCAATATCGCTGCCGCAATTCAGGCACTAACAGAGGTGATCTATGACGGGCTGGTGCGCACCAATGAGAAGATATATGACCTGCTTTGCC
>JBAXQP010000261.1 GCA_037131655.1 bacterium
GTGCCTCGCTCCATTGTTCGAATTCCTGAACAGAGATAGACCGCTGCTGCCAAAGCTCCGGCTGGGTATTGCGTTTGAGGTATATGAGGCACAAATCGTTTGGCATCCAAGTGAGCTGCCAATCCACCAGGAGGGGTTACTACCGGCACTCCTGTCTCTAAGAATCGATTGATGAAGTATTTTACTTCACGAACGGAGCATCCGGCGACATCTTCATTGACCATCTCGCGCAAACCAACGGCCATCGCTTCGACTTCTTTAATGGACATACCACCATATGTCGCAAAGCCTTCATATAACGGCAGGAAATCGCGCAAAGCGCCAAAATATTCTTCATTATTGGTAGCGATTAAACCGCCGCGCACACTTGCATTCTTTCGAGCACTCATGTAATAGAGATCGATCTTCGAGCACATCTCTAAGATGATCTCTGCAACGCTCTTGTTCTGATAACCGGCTTCGCGCTCCTTGATGAGGTAAGCATTCTCGCCAAGCAAGCTTCCATCCATTACCAACATGATGCCATTATCATCGCAGATTTTGCGAACGGCACGCATGTTTTCCATCGAAAAGGGCTGTCCGCCTAACAGGTTAGTTGTCGCTTCAAATCGAATATAAGCAATCCCTTCCCTGCCATATTTCTTAATAACCGCATTTACCTTGTCTAGGTCGAAGTTACCCTTGAAGGGATGAGTACTTTGGGTATTCAGCGCCTCATCAGCATAAAGCTCGAGCATAGTACCGCCCAATACTTCAACATGTGCGCGAGTAGTTGTGAAGTGAAAGTTAGTTGCAACTATCTGACCGGGTTTGAGGAATACTTTGTCAATTAAGTGCTCGGCGGCTCTTCCTTGGTGAACTGGCATAGAGAGCTTGTAACCAAGCGTATCGGTAACCGCATCAACCATGCGGTAATAGCTCTCACTTCCGGCATAAGCGTCATCAGCAACCATCATTGCTGCAAGCTGATTGTCACTCATTGCATTAACGCCGCTATCCGTTAGCATGTCCAAAAACACATCTCGAGTTCGAAGCAAGAAGGTATTATAACCGCCTTCTTCAATAGCCTTTAGTCGATCATTAAGTGACGGTAGGCTGATGCTTTGAACGATACGCACTTTGTGCATTTCGATAGGGAAAGATTTACCATTTCGCAGTTGAATCTCCACCTGAATTGCTCCTTGTTATTTACCGAATAATCGGTGCTAATGGAACCAGCATTATAAACGTGCCAACTTTACTAATTACCTAAAAAAACTATTGACAGAAAATAACCATGAACAATCGTTGCCCAAGAACTGTCTCTATTGCCATCGCAACGGGGAACATCATAGGCTATCCTAACTCTGGCTTACGGTGAAATTGAGTAAGCCTCCAGCTTTAAGGATTGCCCGTTGCCGTTCCGTCAAATCATGTCGGACCGGTATCTGAATACCTTTGCTTGCCACAAATATCATTACGATTTCTTGTCCGTCGAGGATAGGCTGAACGTCGATTTCAAGAACATCCCCTTGTTCAATTGTATCAAAATCCTTATCAGACGTAAAGGTTAATGGCACAATTCCGAAGTTAATTAGGTTCGCGCGATGGATACGGGCAAATTGATTGGCAATAACAGCCTTAACGCCCAAGAACATCGGAGCTAAAGCTGCATGCTCACGGCTGGAACCTTGGCCATAGTTTGCGCCGCCAACAATAAATCCACCATTTTTTGCTTTAGCACGCGTTGCGAAAGTCTCGTCAACTCGAGTAAAGACGTATTCAGAAATTGCCGGCACATTGGAACGCAGCGGAAGCACTTTTGCCCCGGCGGGCAAGATGTGATCTGTAGAGATATTGTCACCAACCTTTAACAATACTTCGCCCGACAGCTTCGGCTTTATTGGTGTGTTCACCGGCAACGGTTTGATATTAGGACCTCGTAGCACCTCAATTTTTTCTCGTTCTTCAGCTTTGATAGGAGGTTTGATAATGCCGACATCGTTGACTACATATTGCTTTGGTTCTTCACGACCCGGCCAGGTGATTCCGAGTTCGCGTGGATCGGCGATTACTCCTGCAATCGCACAAGCCACAGTTGTTTCAGGGCTAGCCAAATAGACCCTCGCATCTTTTGTCCCGCTCCGGCCTTCGAAATTGCGATTAAAGGATCGTACCGAGACCCCATTAGATGGAGGAGCTTGCCCCATACCAATGCAAGGCCCACACGCTGATTCGAGAATTCGACAACCTGCTGAGATCAGATCGGCCAACACTCCTGATGCAGCAACGGTTTCGTAGACCGATTTGCTTCCGGGTGTCACAGTCATCGATACGTTAGAATGAACCACTCGGCCTTTGAGCATGGTAGCTGCAATCGCTAAATCATGATAGGATGAATTAGTGCAGGAACCAATACACGCCTGCTGAACGGGAATACCAACCGCCTCTCGAACAGAAATCACATTGTCCGGAGAGTGGGGTTGGGCAATCATCGGCGCTAAACTGTCTAAGTCTATTTCTAATTCTTCATCATATCCTGCACCGGCATCCGATGCGGTTGCGACCCAGTCCACTTCCCTTCCTTGAGCTGTTAGGAACTCGCGCGTCCTCTCATCCGAAGGGAAAATGCTGGTCGTTGCGCCAAGTTCAGCGCCCATATTGGTGATTGTAAATCGATCGGTTGCAGCTAGACTTTTAACACCGGGGCCGAAGTACTCAAAAACCTTCCCTGTACCCCCTTTTACGGTTAGGCGCCGAAGTATTTCAAGGATTACGTCCTTCCCTCCAACCCATGGTTGAAGCTCTCCGGTCAACTTTACACCAACGACGATAGGCATATTAAGATAGAATGGACCGCCTCCCATCGCCACCGCCACATCAAGCCCTCCTGCGCCGATTGCCAACATCCCAAGTCCACCACAGGTTGGAGTATGGCTATCCGAACCTAAAAGTGTTTGACCTGGAACCCCAAAACGTTCTCGATGTACTTGATGACAAATACCGTTCCCAGGCTTTGAATAGATAATGCCATAACGGGCTGCGATTGATTGAAGGAAAAGATGGTCGTCAGCACTCTCGAAGCCCTGTTGAAGCATATTATGGTCGACATAGCTGACCGACAGCTTAGTTTTGACTTGCGATAGTCCCATCGCCTCGAATTGAAGATAGGCCATCGTGCCGGTCGCATCTTGTGTTAACGTCTGGTCAATCCGAATAGAGATTTCCTCGCCAGGGTTCATCTCCCCTGAAACAAGATGCTCTTTAATGATTTTCTGAGTTAAATTCATTCTATTTCCCCCCGAAACTAGCCTTGCAAAGTAGTATCCCTGTGCTTAAATTAGAAACTGACTACTCTATCTCGCTCAAAGCACTGCAGGGATAAGTCAATCGTCTACCCTTGCTTTAACCCTATTGAAATAATAACTACCACAAGAATCAGCTGCTGCGATCCCCATGGCAGTTATTGGCAGTATTATTGGGGCATCACTTCGTTACAGCGCAGCGTCCTCTATATTTAAATTCGACGTAAGTGGTTTGGGTGGTATCTGTATTTGCTTAGCTTCCCCCGATACCTTAGCAAGTGAAGATGAAGCCTGTAGAATACGAGGAGCGATCAGGATTTCCAGCTCACCTACATTCTGTACTGCCCCTCGGTTCTCTTGCATGGCTTTAATGAGTTCGATAGTAAACAAGCCGATCGCTTGTCCTGAACTGTCTTGCAACCCATAGCATCGTTGACCAACGGCACAAGCGTTCCACACAAGGAATGAACCTGCTATACCCTGAAATTGACTTCCGAAAGCTATACGTCCACCCAATTTCATTCGATCGACTTCCCAGATGCTAATCACTCGTGAAGCTTTTTCAGTTAATGGCG
>JBAXQP010000262.1 GCA_037131655.1 bacterium
GGGATTACACCTCGAAGGGATCCCAGTTCCCGAGCCAACTACTGAAGCCGAAAGAATTAGTGTTCCGGCTTAGGGGAGGTTGTGATATTAACTTTGGAATGCATAAAGTGTGGAAAGTCAGACCAGCAAAGGAGGAAAGTACGTCGTCCGCGCCGAACAAGTAGAATGGGAATCCAGTTGTTTTAGCGATATAGAATTTTTGATGAGCGAAGATTATTTGGGAAGGTGAATGTATGCCATTACAGTTAAAAGGGACAGTGGGGCTTCTTGCTGGCCAAAGAATAGATGTGGGACAGATTCCCATAACCATAGGAAGTCATCCTTCTAATGCGGTTGTCCTAAATGATCCGCAAGTTTCTCTTAGACATGCCCGAGTAGTTTTGCAGGGATCGCGTATTGCCATTTCCGATCTCGGAAGTGCTAGCGGAACCTTTGTAAATTCAAGGCCAGTTTCTTTCTTAGTTAAGCTCAACAAAGGAGATACAATCCAAATTGGCAGTCAAACCTTCGTTGTAGTGGAAATGCCTGTTTATCGCTCAGCTTCCCCTGCTGTTGCGGTTCCTCCTTCTCCTCCTAATTCTCAATTTTCTGCAAATCCATCTGCTCAACAAGCGGTCCCTCTAATAACTGCTGAAGGGTTTTCTGGAACTGTCGAGCTATACGCTGATCGGATAATTATTAAACGCGGGAAATCATTATTTTCACATATTGTGCGTGGGTTTAAAGGTGACAAGCAGATAATGCTGCGAAGTATAACTGCGATACAATTAAAGAGATGCGGAATCTTTTTAAACGGGTTTATCCAATTTTCAATCCCAGGAGGACAAGAGTCAAAGCGGGGAATATTTGATGCCGTACATGATGAGAATACAGTAACGTTTATCAACAAACAGCAGGATGGGTTTATACGGTTAAATCAATTGGCTGAGCAGAAGATTGGTGAAATTCATCAAAACGCCGCAAAGCTGCACGCTGGTTCATTTTCTCCTGCAGAGGAACTTGGTAAGGTTGCTGACTTACGCGACAAGGGCATAATTACTCAGCAGGAATTTGAGGCAAAAAAGCGTCAACTAGGGTTCTAACTTTTTTCGAAGGTTTTTAAAGCAGACAGTTTCCACGCCTTCGGCTATGAATGACACCTCTGATGAGGTGTTTAGTTTTTTCCGAATCGTGTTTCTTGCTTCTTGTCTCTTGCTTCTATCCCCTTGCCTTGTCAATCTAGGTACAATGCTGGGATATGCTTCTGATCGCGCACGGGGTGGGCGGTTTGGGGTAATCAAGATTCCCGGATAAGACAACCAATTGGAGGGTGTGATTATGGCTGACGCTAATGTCAGATTTACTGTTTTTACCAAGCCTTGGCGTATGGACTTGCCGGAACTGGGCAAGTTTATTGCCGGATTAGGCTTTGATGGGATTGAGCTTCCCGTTCGACCGGGGTATCCGGTCCTTCCGGAAAATGTCGGCAAAGACCTGCCTAAGGCCGTTAAGATATTGGGCGATTTCGGTGTGACAATCGACAGTATCGCCGGGCCGACCGATGAGCCGACTATCGCCGCTTGCGCCGAAGCTAATGTTCCTGTCATCCGTGTTTGCGAGAGTGTTGGACCCGAGCCATACATGGAGTGGGAAGCACGACGGCAGAGAGAATTCGATGCGTTGGTCCCGCTTTTATCAAAATACGGCGTGACACTTGGCATTCAGAACCACTATGGTACTTGCGTGGCGAATGCGATGGGTATTCTACATCTCATCGAAAAATACGATCCGAAAGCTGTCGGCGCGGTTTGGGATTGCGCTCATAATGGGCTGCATGGTGAAGAACCGGAAATGGCGCTTGATATCGTCTGGTCGCATCTGTGTCTCGTCAACTTCAAGAGCGCTTTCTGGCTCCGTATCAACGGGCCGGAAGCCAAGTGCGCGGAGTGGTCTCCCTACTTCACAACCGGCCGACATGGCTTGTCCAAGTGGCCGAGAGTTGCTGATGAGTTGAAAAAGCGCAACTACAAGGGCGCCATCTGTCTCACGGCGGAATATTCCGACGAAGAGTCGGTTGACCGCTTGATCGCTAAAGATATTAAGTTCGCAAAATCATTATTTGTTTAAGGAGCATTAAATTGGCTAAGAAAACTGACGGTGGAAAAGTTCGAATTGCTATGATCGGCGCGGGTGGAATGGCGAATGGCGTTCATTATCCCTCGCTTGCCTCTTTTGACGATGTCGAAATCGTCGCTATCTCTGAATTGCGCGAAGACCGCGCGAAGACGACTGCTGACAAGTACGGCATCAAGAAGACTTATGTCGGAAACGACGAGTATTACAAGGAAATGCTCGCAACTGAAAAGCCGGACGGCGTGTATGTCATCGGTCAGCCGAACATCATGTACCCTATCTGGAATTACTGCGTTGCCAACGGTTATAACCTCTACATCGAGAAGCCGTTCGGGCTGAGCATTCACCAGGCTCGCGCGTTGGCTCTTTTGGCAGAGAAAAGTGGTTCGATTACTCAGTGCAGCTATCAGCGACGCATCGCCCCCATCGTTAAGAAGATGAAGGATGAAGTCACAAAGCGCGGCGGCGAAATCAATCATGCGGTCTGCACCTTCTACAAGTGCGACATCAACCCCTACCTTGACGCTCGCGATCATATGTTCGATGACAGCGTGCATGCAATCGATACACTCCGCTGGCTTTGCGGCGGCGAGGTTGTCGAAGTCCAGAGCATTTGTAAGCGCATCGGCGTTCCTGATATCAACTACATTACGGCGCTTTTGACCTTCGACAATGGCGCAACCGGCGTGTTGATGAACAACTGGGCCAGCGGGCGCCGCATCTTCAGCTGTGAAATGCACGCAAGCGGATGCTATGCCTGGGTTGAGCATGAGGGCAAAGCCTTCCTGTACGATCACGGCAACTACGAAGGCGAGTGCTTCGATACCAAGGAAGTTGCCGGCAGCAACGATAACTTCGTGTTCGGCGGGTTCTGCGCCAAGAACCGTGAGTTCATCGATGCAATCAAGGGCGGCCCGATGCCCGGGTCCAACTTCTCGGATGCGGTCAAGACTACGGAAGTCGCTGAGATTATCCTGGCGAACGCACTGTTGAACGGCGAGTAGTACCCCATGAACAAAGAGATTACGCTAAATCCTCGCTCGCAAGAGCTTAGAGTGGACGAACGAGGCTACAACTATTGGCACGTGATGGAAACGCCTAAGACGTATGAAACGAGTGAGATGGCGTTAATCCTTTGCGATGTATGGGACAAGCACTGGAGTAGGGCGGCAACGGAGCGAGTTGCCGTCCTCGCTCCCCAAATTGCCAAGGTCGTCGATGCCGCACGGGATAAGGGCATCATGATCATTCACGCCCCGTCTGATAACATGGATTTCTATAAGGAGTTTCCGGCACGACAGCGGATGATTGATACCCCTCGTGTTGAACTGCCGAAAGAAATCCCCCATGCCAATCCCCCGCAGCCTTGCGATTCATCGGACGGCGGTTCGGATACAAACGATCAAGTGTTTCACTTCGCATGGCATCGTCAGCATGAGTCGATTCATATTGATGATGAGAAGGACGGCATTTCAGAAGACGGCGAGGAATGCTATTCTTACATGAATAACCACGGGATCAAGACCGTGGTTATTATGGGTATTCACACGAATATGTGCATTCTGGGCCGAAGCTATACCATCTGCCAGATGGTGCGCTGGGGGATGGATGTCATCTTCGTGGGCGATTTGACCGACGCCAACTACAACCCCGCGCTGCCGCCTTATGTGCCGCACGATGAGGGGACAAGGTTGACGGTTGAGTTCATCGAAAGATTCTGG
>JBAXQP010000263.1 GCA_037131655.1 bacterium
AGATGGGGGTTCTGGGCTGGCGCTAAGCCCTTATACAATTTCAACAGTATCTATTTGCGTCTAAACGTCCATTTGAATTGAAAGATTCGGCTTAAGTGTTTTATGTGAATTAGGTAAAATGGTGCTGATGCTAAGGCTAAGGAGAATGTTATGGCGCAGACTAATGGGATTGTTCGGATGGAGATTGCTTATCAGGGGGAGCTGAGGTGTCAGGCTACTCATGGGCCTTCGGGGCAGATGATATGTACTGATGCCCCAGTGGATAACAACGGGAAGGGCGAATCGTTTTCGCCGACTGATTTAGTGGCGACTGCTCTGGGAGCCTGTATGCTCACGATTATGGGCATCGTTGCTGAGCGAAACCAGGTCGATCTGAGCGGTTCGAATGTTGTTGTTACAAAAGAGATGACCAAAACAGGCATTCGGCGTATCGAGAGGTTGGGAGTTACTATCACTATTCCGCATGATATTCCCCAGGGCGTGCAAATGGCGCTTACAAGCGCTGCCGAAGTATGTCCCGTCTTTAAGAGCCTCAATCCTGAAATCGATGTAAACATCACTTTCTTCTGGGGTAAATAAAGGCTTCGTATCGGGCGTGTAAGGGAGTAACAGCGTGGATTTGGTTCCGAAATTTATAATCATATTCGCCTCCTATCTATTAGGCTCAATCCCATTTGGCCTGCTAATCGCCAAACGGCTTCGCGGCATCGATATTCGGCTTGAGGGCAGTGGCAATATCGGCGCAACGAATGTTTATCGTGTCGTAGGTCCGGCAGCAGGGCTTGCCGTCTTCACACTCGATCTCCTGAAGGGCGCAGTCCCATGTTGGGTGATGCTGATGGTCAACCCTGATAAGACTTGGGCAATGGTTGCCGGTCTTGCCGCAATTATAGGGCATCGCCTTTCGGTGTTTTTAAAGTTTAAAGGAGGTAAAAGCGTCGCTACCAGTTTTGGCATTCTAATTGGTATTGCTCCTGAAGTTGGGGGTATTGCAATTGGGATTTTCGTGGTAGTAGTTGCGCTGACGCGAAAGGTTTCATTAGGTTCGATTATCGGCGCGGCTTCTGTGCCGGTATTCTTGGTCCTGTTTCATTATCCCACTCCTGTAATCGGTTTGATATCGTTAGCAGTTCTGCTTATAATCTTCCGCCATCTAGGCAATATAAAGCGGCTTTTGAACGGCACCGAACCGAGTTTTGGAGTTAAAAAGGATAAATAGTGTTTGAACAAACCTGTTTGGTAATCGCCCGCAAATCGGTGGAGCAGTATATTAGTTCTAATACCTATTATGTTCCTGATTTAGGGGAGATGCCGGAGGAGTTGCTTAAACCCGCCGGTGTTTTTGTGACGCTCTATTTCAAGGGTGAATTAAGAGGCTGCGTTGGCACCATCAACCCTACCCGTGATTGCGCTGCCGAAGAGATCGCCCAAAATGCCGTATGGGCGGCCACTCGCGACAATCGGTTTATGCAGGTCTGCGAAGAAGAATTGCCTCACTTAAGCTATTCAGTCTATCTCTTAGAGAAACCCGAGCTTATTTCCGAAATTAGCGAGCTTGACCCTTCAGTATACGGAGTAGTCGTAGAAAATCAAGGCCGACGCGGCGTCTTGTTGCCGGGAATAGATGGGGTAAGCGATGCCCAAATGCAAGTAGCCATCGCCAAACAAAAGGCCGGAATAGCCCCAAATGAACCGGTAGCTCTGTACCGCTTCGAGGTATTAAAGTTTAACGAACCACCCTCGCCTGAATAACTAAATCTACTCAGCTTCCTCGATACGGAAATCGCTTGTCAACTCAACTTTTGGTCGAAGGGTTGCCCCGACTGAACAGTATTTATCATCCGATAACTCAATCGCTTGCTTGAGGGCATTAGGATCGATATTGCGGCCGGTAACGATATGGGTGACTTTGGCGCATTCCAAAGGGTGGGGATAGTCGCCTTCTTTCCACTGGTAAGTCACTTCGAGCCGATAAGCAGTAAAGTCTTGTCGCTTCTTTCGGAGGATGCCAATGACATCCATCGCTGTGCAAGTTCCTAACGCAACCGCAATAAGTTCACTTGGCCGAGGACCCGCCTCTTCTCCCCCTGATTCAGGATAGGCATCCACCACAATGCTTTGTCCTGACGGAGGTACAGCTTCAAATTTCATCCCGCCAATCCATTTTATATTAGTCTGATCCATAATCCCTCCCAAAGAATATACATCTTATTTGTACCCTATGTTTAAGTTTCAATGTGCAGAGGAGGCAGGCAAGGCAAATATTAGTGCTGAAAGCGGTTGACCCTCCCCCCTCATTTGGGTATAATCACACCGCTTAAAGCATCATGGCGGTTGTAGCTCAGTGGTTAGAGCGCCTGACTGTGGCTCAGGAGGCCGGGGGTTCAAATCTCCTCATCCGCCCTTCACTTTTGAACCTAAAAAGCCCTCTCGGGATTATCGAGAGGGCTTTTGTTTTGGTCAAATATACAAGTGCGTATACCAACGCGGGTGAAAACTTAGGCTATGTTAAACTGCTATATCAGCCAAAATTTTCGAACAGAGCAGGATATTGGTCACCTCATGTAGAATATTGGTATAAATAAAGGCAATCCTGATAGTTAAAGGAGTGATCACATGAAAGTATATCTATACCGCAGCATTCCGATAACACTCGCTATCGGAATGGCAATGCTTTTCCTAATCGCTTTTCCTCTGTTTGCAGGCACACTGCCTAACTCAGTGCAGTTCAAGGTAGATAAGTGCATCGAAGCGTTGAACGAGGCAGAGACGGAACTGAATGCAAGAAACCCACATATGGCCAGGGAACCATTACGTGTGGCTAAAGAGAGACTTAATTCCATAAAGGAATACCAGAGTGAATCTTGGGATCATCTGGATGTGGTAGCGGTTCGGAATCGGTATGATGCCCTTGAAACGCGGTACAACGATGCACAAAATAAAGAGGCCGCATCTGCCGGTACGGCTGAGGAGCAGTTGAAGCGACTGGAGAAATTCCGTCAGTTCAGCCCCGAAGCCACTTATCCTGAGGATTTAGTCGCCAGTCAATCCACATATAGGGCGGCTAAGGCGCTTGTTGAAGAGATTCTAGCGGCGGGCGCCGATGTGCAGTTGCAAGGTTACAGCGACTACTCTATGACGAAGTTGAATGTCGAAGTCTGGGAACGCAATCGCGATCAAGTGATCCAGAACTTTATTGGTACCGCCAAAGAATATACTCAGAAGAATACAAGTCGAGAACAGGACTGGCTAGATAGGGTAGATCAGCGGCTTCTGGACTTGGCGAAGCTCATGCCCGCGAACGATCCCAAACTTGTTGAAGCCCAGAGTACCGCCGATAAGATGCGAAAATTCATTCGGCAGGAGCAACTTGAAAAAGCTGCAAAAGTTTTCATGAGTTCTGAGAAGTTTAAGGGCAAGGGCGGTGACTCGCTGCGAGAGTTGGCAAGGAAAGCCGTTATGTCCAAGTTTCCTGAGGCTAATATCCTCAAGATCAAGCTTATCAACTCCGCATGGGGCGCACCGGAGGGCGGCGCTCAGTGGACTGATAACACTTACACAGCGGTCGAGGTGAGGACGACTTCCTACTTTGCAGTAGAAGTTGCCTCGAAGCAGGGTGAGGATGTGTTTTTGCATAGAGTGTATCTATACAAGTCGAAAGTAAACGGCGCGATGCAAGCTGCAAAATCCTACGTCGTCGGATCGCAGATGATGCTGGAAAAGAATGTGAGATAGGAACTTGTAATATCTCCTCTTTTCATATCTACAAAGCCCCTACTGGCGATCGGAAGGGGCTTTTGTTGATTTAAGCTCAGGGGCGGGCGTATAATGG
>JBAXQP010000264.1 GCA_037131655.1 bacterium
GGGCTTGGAGATCGGGATCGAAAATCAGATCCTCCCCAATTGCCGCGGCGATGCCTTCGCGAGTCAAATCATCTTCAGTTGGCCCTAACCCTGCGATGATCACGAGCAAATCCGAACGTGACAAGGCGAGTTTTATTGCATCGGCAACTCGTTCGAGATTATCCCCCACCGTCTGCCGGCGATAAACCGGAATACCGATCCCCGCCAAAACCTTCCCGAGATAGGCTGCATTCGTATCAGTAATCTGCCCTAAAAGCAATTCTGTGCCAATTGATACAACTTCTGCGATCATTCACCCCTCCAAAGCATCTCAATTTTATTTCTCGACTGGATCGATCCAGCGTTTATCGGATTTGATTAGGTTGATTAGCTCTTCGACGCCGCGTGATTCGGGAATGTTTTGTTTGACAGCATCATGGCCTCGGTAAAGGGCAATCATTCCGTTGCCTTTGCCGACATATCCGTAATCGGCATCGGCCATCTCGCCGGGACCATTGACGATGCAGCCCATGACTGCAATATCCAACCCAACAAGATGTTCCGTCGCCGCTTTTACCTCTGACAAGACTTTTGGAAGATTGAACTTCGTGCGCCCGCATGAGGGGCAAGCGATGAACTCGACTTTTGTCTTTCGCAACCCGAGCGATTGAAGGATATCATAGCAAACCGGCAGCTCTTCGAGAGGGTCTTCTGACAACGAAACCCTGATTGTGTCCCCGATCCCTTCAGCCAATAGCGTCGCAATTCCAGAAGTGCTTTTAATTCGGGCATACATGCCGTCTCCGGCTTCGGTCACTCCTAAATGAAGCGGGTAGTTCATCCCTTCTTCGTCCATTCGCTTGACCATCAACCGATTGGAGGCTAGGACAATGGGAACACGGCTGGCTTTAAGGGAGATCACTAAATTGCGGAAATCATGCTTTTCGCAAAGCCTCAGGTACTCCATGGCCGATTCGACCATGCCTTCGGGGGTATCGCCAAACATCACTTTTAACCGCTCGGAAAGACTGCCGTGATTGACCCCAATCCTCATCGCAATATCCCGCTTCTTGCATGCCTCTATGACCGGCAGCAATTCAGCTTCGATGGCCATAAGCTCCGCGGCTATTTCTTGATCGGTGTATTCAGTGTGCTGATCTGGTTTTCTGAATACGAATAGGCCCGGGTTGATTCGGATTTTATCGATAAATTCGGCAACAGCAACCGCGATATCGCTGCCCTGATGGTGAACATCAGCTACAAGCGGCGTATTATAGCTGCGCTGAGCAAGTTTATTCTTGATTTCGCCCAAACATCGCGCTTCCATCAGGCTAGGGGTGGTCACGCGTACGATTTCAGAGCCGGCATCGTGCATCTGCATAATCTGCTCAACGCAAGCATCTACGTTACGCGTTTCCTCGGTGATCATCGACTGAACGACGATGGGATTATTTCCACCGATTACAACGCTTCCCACCCGAACCTCGCGTGTTTTGCGCCGTTTAATAGTTATCATAATATGTCAGCTAGAGTGCTGCGCTGGATTATGAACAGTTCCCGCAGCCCAACTTGTGCAAGGTCGAGCAAACTGTTTAATTGGTCTCGATCGTATGGTTTGCCCTCAGCCGTTCCCTGCACCTCGATGAACTTACCCCCCTCGGTCATAATCACGTTCATATCAACTTCAGCGCCTGAGTCTTCCTCATAGGCAAGGTCTAAAAGCTCCAGGTCTTCGACAATCCCTATACTTATTCCCGCTACAGGTTCGCTGAATGGGTGCTCTGTCAATAAACCTTGCTTTATCATCCATTGAGAAGCTTCAGCGACAGCAACAAATGCGCCTGTAACGGAAGCGGTGCGTGTGCCCCCATCGCCCTGAATCACATCGCAGTCAACAACAATCGAGCGTTCGCCAAACTTTGTTAAATCAACCACTCCACGCAGTGAACGTCCGACTAATCTTTGTATTTCCTGAGATCGACCGCTGATGTGGCCTTTGGAAATATCGCGAGGCGTTCGTTGGCGGCATGAACGGGGAAGCATCGAATACTCGGCCGTAAGCCATCCCTTACCGGTGCCCTTCAAAAAAGAGGGTACTCGCTCCTCGACACTTGCTGTTATTAGCACCTTCGTATCGCCCATCGTAATCAGACAGGAACCCTCGGCGTATTTTGAAACGCTCCGCTCCATCGTCGTTGGCCGAAGCTGATTAACCGCTCGCCCGTTAAGTCTTGCCATATATAAAAGCCTCCATTGATGCCCTGAATTATACCTGTGAGTTCATTTGCCGTGAGGGGATTTGAGTTAGCGCTCCGGTTACATTACAAGGCTGAGCTACTGATGCATCGAGATCACTACTTCGGAACCAACTTAACCATCAAAATCTCCTCGTCAGTAGGGCAATTGGCTCTGGCTAGATAGCCGGAACCGTCGGAGGAGAGGTCTTTATGAATGACTATAGAGGAAAGGCCTTCGCCGATGACGTCTAGAAGGCCGCCGACCATCATTGGGTTGACGCCGATGATACCTTTGTGGCGTTGGACGGCTTGCCAGAGACCGGTTTTCCAATCTTTTTCTTGTTGTTTGGTCCAGGGGAGCGGATTAAATGAAGGCTGCAGCAAGATTTGGACGTTTTGGGCGGCGAGGGAGGCGATAATATCTTCATGAAAGGCGTCAAGACAGATGGCGATCCCTACAACGCCAATCGGAAGATGTGCGCATTTAAGGGCATCCGCCTGCCCCCTGCAAAGGTTTAGCCCCATCTCTTCTTCAAGCGGTACAAGTTGAACCTTGCGTGCAGTTAGCTCAAGATTACCGTTCGGGCCAAAAAGATAACCTTGATTGAAAAGACATTTGCCTTCTGGGATGGGAGCGCTGCCGGCCATGATGTAAAAACCATACTTTTTTGCTAATTTTGGAAAAACATCTGCATAGGTATGCCGAACAAACTTTGATCGATCGGAAAGAATGGCTCGAACGATAGGGATTTTATAGCGATAAGCGATACGAGTGACGCTGGGGGCATGACGAATGAGCATGCGTCTACCGGCTTCGGTTAAAGTTTGGCAGCTCGTAATCGCCGGATAATCTTCAGTTAAAACAAGACCAAGCCCAAAATCTTCAGGAAAAACGACCAAAACATCCGTATTTTTGCCAGCTTTGTCAGCCACTTGCGACAAAATAGAGGAGACTTTTTGTTCAAAGGCCGCCGCAGAGGCATAATGATCAAGTGCAGCTTGAATTTGGATTGCCGCTAAAATTAACGGTCTTTGAAGTTTAATATCCGATACAATCTCTAACATCTTGTAATTACGACTATACCTTCAACGGGCGGCGCTTGTCTTAGATTGACACTTCCACCTACATGCTGGTACACTTAATTTGTAATTGGATCAATCGGAGGGCGAATTAGTGCCGTTGTGCGAGCATGCCCCTTGAGGCGTTTTCGCAGAGCGGCATTTGCGACCTCCGAATGATTGCTGGTCGACGTGTTTTTACGCTTCAAAAAACCTTCAATCATTGATCCCACTTGAACAGCATCTGGAGGATTCAGAATGCCTTTACCAAAGGAAAACAAGGCGGAAATAGTAACCACTTACCAAACGCACGAAGGCGACACCGGTTCAGCCGAAGTGCAAGTGGCAATTTATACGGCTCGCATATTTCAGATTACCGATCACCTGCGAACGCATAAGAAAGATTTCCACTCTCGACGCGGTCTCCTCATTCTCGTCGGTAAACGACGCCGCTTTCTAAAATATATTTACTCACGGGACGTCCAACGCTACCGCGATCTAATCGGTCGACTTGGTATCCGCGATCAGATCGGTGCGGCAG
>JBAXQP010000265.1 GCA_037131655.1 bacterium
TTCATGGAGATGGGAATGTGAGATGCCCCCCCCCAATTACAGCCAATTTCATTAGGTTACAACATCCCTGGGCTAGGTCAATAAGGAAGGCAGACAATATCAGATCAAATGGCACTAAACTAACTTGCTGCATATCAGCTGACGAGCATATATTACGGGTACCTTCAGCCCAACGGGGGATTCTAGTCCACCTGGAAGGAAAAGCTTCCACTCATTTCAGCTATTGATTTTAACCTCTATAGACAACGAATGTAACGCTGCCTGTGTTTGAACATCTTACATATAGTTATTAATCAGGAGGTTGGATGCTTAGACGCTGGGGATTTACCTTAATCGAACTGCTGGTGGTTATCGCCATCATCGCTATATTGGCGGCGCTTCTCTTTCCTGTGTTTGCAAGCGCCCGTAAGCAAGGACGTCGAACTCATTGCATCAATAATCTCCGCCAGTTAGGTTTTGGGCTTCATCTATATAAAGAAGATTATAACCTTCTACCCTTGAGGCTTTCGATGATCTACCCGAGATATTTGAATGGGAACACTCAAGTTTTGATATGCCCGGAAGACCGCACTTTTGGCTTGCATGAAGGAACCATGCTTAATGAGGGCAATGATTTTCTTCCCAGCGGTGTCAGTTATGATTATATCCCTGCATGGGTAAGCGACTCGCTTGAAGCCAATCAAATGAAGCTGGATTGGTGGAACCATAAACCCCATTATGGCGACGGGAAATGGCGCGATTTAACACCGATAGCCATATGCAACTGGCATTGGGCTTCGAAGTTCAACAAAAACGATAGTTATGGAACTCCCAAATCAGGCGGGGGCATGCGGTTGGTGCTAACAATGGACGCTGGCGTACACAAATTGCATACAAGTGTTAAATGGGAGGAATTTAACCCCGAGTTTTATCGTTAAGTAATTAGTAAGGAATGAAAGTCATACTGTTCCAAGGGCGCCTATCCCTCAGATAGTCTCTTATTTGGACTTTCAATCTTTACATAGGTATAATCGAGTTTGGTTCAATTCAACCGGAGGGTGTAGTTCGTGAATAAATCACGTTTAACAATGCTGGTTAGCATTACGATAGTCCTCTCATTCCTCGCATTCTATGGAGGATTAAG
Organism: bacterium; assembly: GCA_037131655.1. Classification (NCBI taxonomy): domain Bacteria; species bacterium. The sequence goes on from JBAXQP010000265.1 coordinate 1,124, forward strand.
CACAAGTTCTATCGAACTTCAGAAAGCCGAAAGCAAAGCTGCCTCAAATTCGTCTAATCATTCATCTCAAATCGCATCGAGCGACCCTATGCTTAATGCTGATGAGGGAGTCAATACAACAGAGCTTTATTACAACGTGTATCAACTTGTCAAAAACGAATATGTCGATAAACTCGATAATAAAGATGATAAGAAACTCTCGTATGGGACGATACGCGGAATGCTCGCTTACCTCGAAAATCCAGGGAACCGCCTTCTTGAACCTGAAGAAGTCAAGGCGCGTGAAGATGCGCTTCGAGGCCAATTCAATGGCATAGGCGCTTACCTCACCACTGACCATCGGTTCGAAAATGGCATGCAACATTATGTGCTTGAAGTGATTACACCTATGCCAGGCAGTCCAGCAGAAAAAGCCGGGTTAAAACCGGACGATGTGATCGATGCAGTCAACGGCCGATGGGTACTCTCACACAATATCATTGACGAATTGGAACCGCTACGCAAAGCGGTTATAAATAAGAAAGCTACTCAATCAGATTATGCGAAAGTTGCCAAGGAAGCAATCGCAAAGCAAGAGAATGCGATACTGATTTCCGAAGCAGTTAAAATCCTCAGTCAGCCATCCGATCAGCCAATAAAACTCACTATCAAGCGAGCCGGTGTCAAGAACCCGATTGAAGTTACCATTTTGGCAGCCGCCACTAATGTCGACCCCATCGACTACCACTTATTAAACGAGAAGTGGGGCTATATTCAAGTACGGTTAGTCAATGAGCAGGCAGCTTCTGACTTTGCGACGGCAGTCATGGCGCTTAAACCACGTATGAAAGCTTTAGTAATCGACCTGCGCGATAACCCGGGCGGATCTGAGGCCAACGCGTTGAAAATTCTACAAACTATCCTTCCCGCTAATACAGTCGTTGCCCAATTAGAAGTTCACAAAGGTGATAAGACAAAGAAGCCCTTAAAAATTACGACTGGCACAAAACTGGGAATACCGATAGTGGTACTTACCGATCATGGCACGAATAACATAGCCGAAATGATGACTGCCGCACTTCGTGAAAAGGCAGACGCTAAGGTTATTGGGGGAGCCACCCATGGAGATGCGATGGTCTACAAACCGATCCCAATGCGTGACGGCTCGATGGTTATCCTAACCACAGGCATGTACTATTCACCAAAAAACAAGACGTTTAGCAAGATCGGTATTAAACCTGACGAAACTGCAACCAGTGCAGGAAATTATGGCGATACGACTAAAGATGTACCGTTGCAACGGGCGTTGGCGCTTCTATCGAAAGGAGGCGTCTAATGTTTAAACAACGTGGATCAACTTTACTCTGGATGCCGTTTACACTTATTATAATTCTCGCCGTCTTTCTATCGGGATACCTCTATGGCGATATAAAACGGGTGGGCTATCTCGATTTAGCCTCCTCAATAAAACAGCTTCCGATGCGCGTTCATCTCGTATTTAACAACGATAAATCAGAAACCCTGAAACCCCTCGATACCTTTACTAGCGTTTTAGGGACGATTAAAAACGAATACTATGACCGTAGCAAGCTCAAGGAATCTGAGCTGACCTATGCCGGTATTAGAGGAATGTTGAATGCTTTGGGTGATCCTTTCACTCGTTTTATGGACCCCACTGAGTACAACCAAATGCAGGAAGATACCCGCGGCGACTTCGTTGGCATCGGCGCGCAACTCGAAGCCGATCCACTTGGAGCAGTTGTTAAACGACCGATTCCGAATAGCCCTGCGTTCAAAAAAGGCATTAAATCTAACGATATTATTATTAAAGTCGATGCCAAAGTTGTCGCTGGTATGGACATTGATAAAATTGTGCGCCTGATCCGCGGCACTCGCGGCAAACCCGTCACCCTAACCATTAAGCGCAAAAATTCTGCAAAGCCGATCGATCTGACTATCGTACGAGACATTATCAACTCACCAACGGTGGAATGGTTTATCGAAGATGAAAAAGAAGGCATCGGTCGCTTGTGGCTTGGGCAGTTTAATGAGAAGGCTTCTAATCAATTAGAAGACGCTCTTGATAAGCTCGAAAGCAAGAACATCAAAGGCTTAATTCTCGATTTGAGATTCAACCCAGGCGGCCTACTAGTGAGCGCGGTTCAGATTGCCAGCAGATTCGAAAATAGAGGACCGGTTGTCATTATCCAAAGCCGAAATGGCGCAAGAGAGAACCTTAACCCTTATCCAAACCTCTACCATAAGCATGATTATCCAATTATCCTGCTTGTCAACGGCAGCAGTGCAAGCGCTAGCGAAATCCTCTCTGGTTGTTTGAAGGATTATAATATTGCGACTGTCATGGGGGAACGCACCTTCGGCAAGGGGTTGGTTCAAACGGTAATTCAGTTGCCGGGAAATACGGCCACTGCGATAACGACCGCTCGATATCTAACACCTAATGGAACTGATATCAACCGCAAACGCTTGCCCACCGGCAAGTTTGAAGGCGGCGGTATTCAACCTGATATCGAGGTCAAGCCCTCGGATGATTGGACATTCTCTAACGAGAAAAACGATAAGAAAGATATTCAACTCCAGCGTGCGCTTGTTGTGATGAGGCAAAAGATAGCTGAAGCCAAATCCCCAATAGCCCATAAGTAGTTCATATCTTGATTATTTAAAAATAGAGGCGGGTATTCCGGAACCTC
>JBAXQP010000266.1 GCA_037131655.1 bacterium
TTGCCGTCCATCCGATAAATATCTCCCAAAAGGGCATAAGCCGAAGCGTTGCGGGGCTGGCGCTGGGTAACGATATAAGCTTTGTCCATTGCTTCACGAAATCGATTTTGTGTGAATGCCCTTTCGGCCTGCAGCATTATCTGCTTGATTTCATCACTTGTTGTCGTTTGCTTTGGACGAGGTTGAGGCCTACTTGCGGTTTGCGTTGGCTTCGGCTTCTCTTGTGTCGGTGGATTCGGCGGCGTTTTAGGTTTAGGCGAAGCTGGTTTTGGTTGCTGTGAGAAGCCAAGAACCGCATCGTAATTATTTCGCCGATCCGGATCGCTAAGCACTTCATAGGCTTCATTAATGCGTTGAAACCGGCGAGTAGAATCAGGTGATTTATTGACGTCTGGATGATACCGACGCGCCAACTGACGATAGCGCCGGCGTATCTCCTCCGCCGTCGCCTTCTGTCCCACTCCCAAGACTAAATAATGATTCTGTTTCGCCATGAATTTTACAGAGAGGTGTTAGGTGATGGGTGATAGGTAATAGGGTCCGGATTCCGAGTCTTGCATCGACCTTTACCCCATCACCTAACACCCATCACCTACTATGCCCTCGGATGCGCTTTGCCGTAGACCTCTCTTAGATGATCGATACTTACTTGTGTGTAGATCTGTGTAGTGGTTATATCGGCATGTCCGAGCAGCTCTTGTACCACACGCAAATCAGCCCCTCCGGAAAGAAGGTGCACGGCGAAACTGTGCCTTAATGTATGCGGGCTAACATGGGTTTCGATACCCGCTAAAGCGACATAATTTTGAAGGTTCTTCCAAAACCCCATTCGGCTCAACGGCTTGGACCGATCGTTGAGAAAAACATAATCACTATGTTTGTCCTTGAGGAAATGCGGACGTCCTTCGATTCGGTAACGAGTGATCCAATCAACTGCCGCTTTACCCATCGGCACTGCCCGTTCCCGATTGCGTTTGCCGATAACCCGCACGTAACGCTCGTCGATATGCAAATCGCTTAGCTTTAATCCTACTAACTCCGACACACGCAACCCGCTGGCATAGCCCAATTCGAGCATCGCGCGGTCACGAAGACCATATGGCAACCGTATATCCGGCTGGAGTAACAGTCGGCGCATTTCGGTTGTGGTTATTGAAGTTGGCAGCCGACGGTTCATTTTCCGGGTGGCAAGTTTTGCCGAAAATGTATCAGACCCCACCCCGCGGCGGTGCATATATTTGGCAAAAGCTCTTGCCGCACAGAGTTTTCGAGCGATGCTAGTTTCGGCCAGGTTGCGGCGCTTAAGGCGATGGGCGAAACCTTCCAAAGTAACCGGCTGCCATTGATCGGGATCGAGTGCTTTGGCGCCTTCTAAATACTCCAAAAATTGCTCCAAATCCCGCGCATAAGCATCGAGCGTATGTGGGGAGACGCTGCGCTCCAATTGGAGGTAGTCAAGGAAGCGGTCACGCCATTCGGCTACAACTACTGCCGTTGCCACAATTGCACCTCCGGATGAATGTAAAGCAAATCATGCGGAGCCTTAAATCCTTCTCCCCATCGATTGACCAAGCGGTATTGCCCCCGAAGCGCATCCATAAAAGCCTCGTATTCAGGCAGCCTCAACCGAGCCTCCTCCATCGTTTCGAACTGGGTGAGTATGATGTAATTAGGTCTAATTTGCCAAATTAGGTCCAAGCTCCAATCGGCCCCCTGAGCCATGACCAAATCAGGTTGTTTTGACATCAATTCTAATCGCGCTTGGGGCGGCCCTGGTGCGTTCGTTTCTGGGAATAATGGGGGTGAATAGAACCAAGGTACTTTGGCAAAACCAATCTTGGAACCTGCCGTATGATCCCGGATATACTTCGCCGCCTCATCCCTTGGGTCAAGGCTTATCATATAGCCGGTCGTTTTCATCATTGGGACGAGGGTGTAGGTGAGAACGACAATAAACGCGCCAAGCCCCAGCCAACGCCATTTGGAAGATTCCCAAACCCTTCCTAACCAATAACCCCCACCAAGCGCTAAGACCGGATAAAGCGGAAAGGTATAGCGCAAGAACTTCACATGGAAGGAGCCGATCATCAGAAAATAAAGCGCTCCAAAGCTTAGAATTATCCAAATCGACTTATCGCAGCGCGTTAAACCCCAGATCAAGCCTGCCACACAAAAAATTAACATCAACCCGCCAAAGCCGGTTGATAGATTGGGAACAATATGATAAATCCACCCTGGCGGGGTCTGCTGGAAGGTTAAATCGAAGTTGGAATTCATCATATGTCCACGTTCGAAACTGAAATCCTCCCAAAACCGAGTGAAGTTAAAAATTACCCCCGGTGTGGTGATGAGGAACGCCACAACCGCCCCAACCATGGCAAGCACAATCCCACTAAAGCGTTGCCGCAAATACTTTGTCGCCAACCAACACGCGAAAATGACCGCAACGATTACCAACCCGGCATTATACTTAAACCCCGCCGCCAACCCTGCGAAAACTCCTCCCCAAAGAGCATATCGCAAGATGGCGTTACTCTGAAGAACTTTAACTGCAAAGAGTAAACTCAAAGAGACGAAGAAAACAGCGGGGATATCAACCGTTGCAAAACGTGAATGAACGACATACGCTGGCGCAAAGGCAAGAATAAGTCCAGTTGCCCATGCGCCAATAGAATTGGTGAGCCGTTTACCGATTAAATAACCAACCACAACCGTCCCAGCCCCAAACAATGCATTCGCCACACGAGCAGTCAGCAAATAACCAGCGATCGAGGGGGTGGAATAGGCATTAACCCCAAGGGTTATCAAATGCAACAGATAAAGATAGCCGGCGCCGTAATTATAGAAATTCGGGTCCCAAACACCATGCACGAGATCAAGGCGCAAGGCGACACTCAGCAACAGACTCTCGTCCGGGTGATAAGAGAAGGTATGATACAGATCGGGCAGTCCCCATTTGATGCCAATCAGCCGTATTCCCAACCCAAGAAGGAAGAGAACACAAACTGCAATCCATGGCTTTTCGCGGGTCAGTTTGCTAACATTATTAGCGCTCATGTGATATGCTCAAATCCAGGCGCATTTGCCATATGATAATTAAGTTGATTCCTAGTTACATCAAGATGATACCCTGGTATAACAGCTAGGCGTTTCTACCAACTTGAGGCTGAGGTATTATGCAGATAGAGGGTGATGGAGATGATTAGAGAATACATTCAAAGTGCACTAGAACACGCTAATTACGAAAAGATTGAGGATGAGGAACCCTATTATGGTGAAATCCCTGATCTGCAAGGCGTATGGGCAACAGGGATTACTCTTGAGGAGTGTCGGAACAAGTTAGCTGAAGTACTTGATGGCTGGCTGCTCGTAAGGCTATCACGAGGCTTACCGATTCCTCCCATTAATAATGTGGAGATAAAAATCCCAACGGACACGAACGTTGCCTAAGCTAGGACCGATTGATTGGCGCGAGCTGGTTGAGCGTCTACACAAAAGAGGATTCGAAGGCCCATTATACGGTGGTAAGCACCCCTACATGATAAAAGGGGGACTTGTCCTAACCATCCCTAATCCCCACCGAACCCAGATCAGTCCCGATCTTCTCTGTCGAATACTCCGACAAGCAGGAATAAGCAGGGACGAGTGGTTATCTGATGAATAATTATTAGCAATTGGAGGACGACCCACATGAATAGAGGAGTATTTTCTTGGAAAAGATTACTTGCCATTTCCGCTGCCAAGTCACGGATTTCGAGAGCAATCGGTATTCCACTGACACG
>JBAXQP010000267.1 GCA_037131655.1 bacterium
GGCGGACTTGACGGCTTCGCGAACCGCGCTTCAGGCCAAGATAACAGCCATTGAGGCCACCGATAATGCCGCGCAGATTGCCGCTAATGACCGCGACAACAAGAAGGAAGCGCTTCGTGAGCGGGTTCGCCAGTTTCGGGCGGCAGTGCAGGGGTTCATCCCGGATTCGCAGTACCTCCAAGCCATGCCCTTGCAACCGGGGGCCAAATATTCGCCGTGGGATGTGATGAAGGCGCTGGATGACATGGCGCGGCTGTGGGCGACGATTAACGCAACGCCGCCGACGGGTTTCACGCCGCCTCTGAAGCTTCAATGCGGGTATTTAATAGCGGAATTCAACGTCGAGGTGACCGCGATGCGCGCCGCCTACGCCGCGGTCGAGTCGTCTGGGCAAAACGCCCTAATCGCTCGCGAGATCCGCAACCAGGGAATGGGGCCGCTTCGGACGCGATTGGTCCAATACCGGCTGGCCGTGATGGCTAACTACACCAAAGGCCACGCAATGATCGAGTCGCTGCCCAAGCTTTACAAAAGATAACACTCCCTTCCCCCTTTTCTTGTACAAAAAGGGGGAAGGGAGAGAGATTTACCAGCTATTCGTTGGCGCTATGTCCCAGGCATTTAGTGTCTTAACGGTTATGCTGTCGCCTTTGCTGAACAACGATATGCCGGTGCTGTCCTCGCGTTTGGGGTAGACGCGGGCGGTTATGCACTGGCGGTCGTTGGCGAAGACTTCTACGACCGATTTGTCGAGGAAGATGCGCAGCTTCAGCGGCTCACCGGGAGCTAGCTCCAACGGGAGGGTATGGAGGTAGTCACCTTCTCTGTGGCAATTGGTGGCGTCGACACACAGGGTCTTTGCTGATGGGTTGTAGGTGATGACGGTTTGTTCCTGGCCATCGGGTGAGCAGCGGACTTTTACGCCATATTCAGCGGCATCGCTGGGAGCGATTTCGAGAGAGAGTTCAAGGCAATCGCCTTGAATATTTTCCAGAGCACTTTCGCCGGTGACGGTGAGGTTCTCACAAGTTCGCGGTCGAACGCGCTGTCTTTCGAGCTCCGGCACCGGCTGGATTTTCAGAGTGCCATCATCGGCAAGCGAAAGAATACGCGGCATACTCATGACGCCGCTCCAGCCTAATTCCTTTTGGTCCATCGTGTCAAATATCCATCCCCAGAAAATGCGCCGTCCCTTATCATCCTGCAGGCTCTCAGGCGCAAACAGCGGGCCGCCGTCCAGCTTGTTCATGAGGCCGTGACGCTCGGGGTAGAACGTTTCGTTCTCCCATCGACCCAGATAATACTGGGCGCATCTTCGATGGCTGATGAACAGGAGCATATGCGTGTTGCCCAGTTTGAAGAAGTCAGGGCAGGCGCAGTCATCATCGAGTTCAGTCCACTTGCGATCCGATTGGTACATCGGGTGAAGGTATTCCCAGTTGATTAAATCTTTTGATTTGAATAAGAAAAGGGTATCGCCGTTATCATCGCCCTTATGGAGATTGCCAAGTCCCGCATAGTAGGTGTCACCCTCAAGCCAGCAATGGGGGTCGAATACGCAATAAAGCTCGGCTTCGGGACTCCCTTCCTTGGCCATCGGGATGACGGGATTGTGCGGACTTTTAACCCAGTTAATTAAGTCGTCTTCCTCGCATTGGGCGATGCAGATACCGGCGTCGATGCCGAAATAGACGAGCGTGGGCACACCGTTCTTATCCAATAACGCACAGCCGCTGAAAATCCCCTTATCGGGATCTCCCGGCATCGATGCCAGACCGACCGGGTGGGAACGCCAGTGAAGTGTATCAACACTGGACGCATGCCCCCAGCAATGCCCAAGTTCTTTATCTTGATAGATATAGAAAAGGTGATATTTGCCCTTCCAGAAAATGGCTCCGTTGGGATCGAACGGCATCGCATTGCCTTCAGGAATCACAAAATGATATGCTGGACGATAAGGATCCTTTTGAAACGTCTCTCTCAGTGTACGCGCGCTCTGAATTAATTCATCCATCTATTTCTCCTACCCAATTTTATAGTTCTTTTATACCTACCAGCAATTCGATGGCGCTATGTCCCAAGCATTAATCATTCTAAATTTCGTACTACCACCTTTGCTGAACAGCCTGATCCCCATACTGTCCTCACGTTTGGGGTAGACGCGGGCGGTTAGGCATTGGCGGTCGTTGGCGAATACTTCCAGGATGGATTTGTCCAGGAAGATGCGCAGTTTAAGCGGCTCGCCGGGGGCTAGCTCCAGCGGGAGAACTTGGACTGATCGGGGCCTCTGTAACAACTTGTGTACGACAAAATCATCGGTTGAGGTTTCGTCCTGACGGGAATGGTTGGTGTCGACGGATAAAGACTTTTCTTTGGGGTTGTAGGTGATTACGGTCTGTTCCTCCCCATCGGGAGAGCAGCGGACTTTAACACCATACTCGGCGGCATCGCTGGGAGCTATTTCGAGAGAGAGTTCGAGGCAATCGCCGCGGATATCATCCAGGGAGCACTCATCGATGACCGTGAGGTTATTATAGGATCGGGGACGGATTCGCAGCCTCTCGATCTCCGGCACAGGTTGGATTAAAACAGCGCCATCTTCGGCTAGGGAAAGTATGCGCGGCATACTCATGACGCCGCTCCAGCCTGAGTTACTGTGATCACAGCATTCAAAGGCCCAACCCCAGAAGATGCGCCGTCCTTTGTCATCCAGCAGGCTCTCAGTGGCGAAAAGCGGGCCACCGCACAGGCCGTTCATGAGGGCATGGCGTTCGGGGTAGAACGTCTCATTCTCCCATCGTCCCAAATAATACTGCGCACCGCGTTCGTGGCTGATGAATAGAAGCATGCGCGTGTTGCCCAGCTTGAAGAAGTCCGGGCAGGCGCAGTCGTCATCGAGTTCCGTCCACTTACGTTCCGATTGGTACATCGGGTGAAGGAATTCCCAATTAATCAGGTCATCTGATTTGAATAAGAAAAGCGTATCGCCGTTTTTATCCCATTTGGTGATGTTGCCAAGCCCTACATAATAGGTGTCACCCTCGAGCCAGCAGTGGGGGTCGAACACGCCATAGAGTTCCCGTCTGGGATCGCCTTCCTTGAGCAAGGGAATAACAGGATTGTGCGGGCTTTTGACCCAATTAATCAAATCATCTTCTTCGCATTGGGCGATGCAGATACCGGCTTTGATGCCGAAATAGATGAGCGTGGGTACGCCATTCTTGTCCAAGAACGCCCCGCCGCTGTTGATGCCCGTATCGACATCCCCCGGCATCGGCGCAAGACCAACGGGGTGGAACCGCCAGTGAAGGAGATCAACGCTCGATGCATGCCCCCAGGAGCGCCCGAGATCCTTATCCTCGTAGATGTAGAAAAGGTGGTATTTGCCCTTCCAGAAAATAGCTCCATTAGGATCGAACGGCCACCCGACACCTTCAGGAATCACAAAATGATATGCCGGGCGATAGGGATCCTTTTGAAACTTCTCCCGCAGTGTACGCGCGCTCTGAATTAATTCATCCATTTATTTTTCCAACCAATTTTCCTAGTAATTTATTTATTACCAGCAATTCGACGGCGCTATGTCCCAGGCATTTAGTGTCTTGACGGTTATACTTCCGCCTTTACTGAACAGTTTTATCCCCATACTGTCATCGCGTTTTGGGTGGACGCGGGCGGTTAGGCATTGGCGGTCGTTGGCGAACACTTCCATGATGGATTTGTCCAGGAAGATGCGCAGTTTGAGCGGCTCGCCGG
>JBAXQP010000268.1 GCA_037131655.1 bacterium
AATCGGCTTGGACCAGGTCGCCCCCTCATCCTCTGAAAGCTGAATATAGGGTCGGCAATCATGGAAACCGTGCTTGACGAGATACAAAAGGGCGATTTTCCCGCTGGCTAGTCGCAGCAAAGAGACCGAGCCGGTAGTCTGTTCAGCCCAATTGGAAACTAAAATCTCCGTCTTTTCACTCCAAGTGCGCCCCTCATCATAGGAACGCGTCATTCCAACGCACCCTTCGCTGTCATCACCGACCCCGCCAGTAAAGTGCCACCAGGCAAATAGAAGACTGCCATCCTTAAGCGTAACAAAGCTCCCCTCAGTATTCCGAGGACTTTCCGGAGTCGCCATGATTTCCATCACGATCTCATTCATATCACTCACCCCTTATAAAAGACTGTACCCCAAAGCTTCGGCAACGCAATTACTGAATTATCTTTCCCCATCTTCCGCCCCGGACTGCAGTGGATTAGGACTATAAGGATTTGACTGATTGGTCTTTAGCCTTTCACCTTTATTTACAGTCAGTAGCAGGAAGTGGTTTCGTTCCTTTTGGTGAAATCGTAGTGGCTCCTGGGGTGGTGAGTTTAATTCGCTGCGGCTTGCCATAACAGAAATTAGTGCCACCTGGTGTAAGCTTATCTTTATTGAAACGTTTGGCATGCCCATCAGCGAGTACCACATTCGTTCCACTGCTGTGCAGATCACTAGGCAGATCGTATCCTGGGATGAAATCAGCATCGTCAATATATTCTGGAGATTCATCATAGAGAAGATAAGTATCTGCAAGAAATGTTATCTTATTCAAAGTCAGAGGGATACGATTCCCTTTAACCAAAGGCGTGAAGTGATGGTTATAAGCATAGGTACACATGGCAAGCCCCGCGTTCCAATCCACCTCCCCTTGTCCAATCCTCTTGTTTTTAACCCATTTATTATATTGTGGGCATTTGTAAAGACCTAAATTTTTGGTATAGGGATAGATCGATCCTTTAGAAGGGTTGGCGATCTTTTCATCAAAATTGAAGTTCTTCGGTCTTTTGTTATTCGGACCGTATGTATCCCGCCAGCACATTTGCGAACTCTCCGCGCACACCCAACCTGCATACGTCGGATGTGAACCGGCTTGACCGTCGAAGGGGAAGCGATCGTTCCAGTCATTACAATATTGCATGAATGCTCCCCCAAGTTGTTTCATATTGCTTAAACAGGCCGTTGAGGGTGCGAGTCCATCTCTCCTAGGTAGCAAAGGAAATATGATGAGGATTAGAATTAATATGACAACTACAAAAAAAATCACCAGTAGAATACTAATCGGCTTTCTGCATATTTGCTGTTCGTCCATCATATCCTCCAGAATGAACCTTCAACACAATAGTAACATGCTGCCCGTTAGATGTCAAGTATAGAAGCCCCTCGGCGATTTGCGCTGAGAGGCTTCTATTTTAAATTCGTCTAATTGCCTACTGTTTTGTCAAGTTGAGACTTATAGTCCTCTCTAAGGGGGATCCTATAAGCGCTTAGTCCTTCACAATACGAGGCGTGATGAATATCACGATCTCATTCATATCCACCCACCCCTTATAAAAGACTGTACCCCAAAGCTTTGGCAACGCAATTACTGAATTATCTTTCCCCACCTTCCGCCCCGGGCTGCAGTGGATTAGGACTATCAGGATTTGACAGATTCGTTTGTAGGGGCGTAGCAAGCTACGCCCTCCAGAGGACAGGGCAAGCTCTGCCCCTACATCGGAAGTGGTTTTTATCTAATGTAACTAGCTTGCTATAGTGAGTTTCCTGGACAAAAGAAGGGTAAACTAAATTAGAATTAGAATTTACGTGTTGGTCGCGCTAGACGGGGAGCTAGCGGTGCCCTGTACCCGCAAACCGCTATAGCGGGGTTGAATTCCGACTCTCGGTGTGTGTTTGTACGCTCCACGTTGTTTGGGCGTTGTTGACGATTGGGCGCTACGCGGCGATCTGCTTGCGAACCCTGTCAGGTCCGGAAGGAAGCAGCAGTCAGCTTGCTAGAGCGTGCGCCGTAGTTTTCCCGATCCGAGACGTTTGAACTCACGCGTCGTGTAGGCGCCCATCAAAAGCCGGTGCGCGGCCAATTATTTTAGTGCGTATTGCGTATTACGTATCCGGAATCCGGAGAATACGCACTACGCAATACGCAATACGAATGGCATATACAGCGCTTTATCGCAAATATCGGTCTCGGGGATTTGAGGAGGTTTTGGGTCAAAAACATGTGACCCAGACCCTCCAAAATGCCATTCGTACCGAAAAGTTCTCCCACGCATATCTCTTCTGCGGCCCGCGAGGCTGTGGAAAGACTAGCACCGCTCGACTTCTTGCCAAAGCCTTGAACTGTCTCGAAGGCCCTACTGCCGAACCGTGCGATACCTGTGTGATGTGCAAACAGGTTCGCGAGGGCGGAGCAATCGATGTGGTCGAGATGGACGCCGCTTCCGAAACCGGCATTGAGAACGTTAAAGAAACGATTATCGAAAACGCCAAATACCCGCCGATGGAAGCGCGATACAAGGTCTATATCATCGACGAAGTCCACGACCTATCAGCCAAAGCGTTTGATGCGCTGTTAAAAACCCTCGAAGAGCCGCCTGCGCATGTTATCTTCGTGCTCGCCACCACCGAAATGCAGAAAGTGCCTGCCACTATTCGAAGCCGTTGTCAGCTTCACCAATTCCACCGCGGCAGTATGGCCGACATTATCGCCCGCCTCGAATTTGTGGTTAATGCCGAAGGTCTGAAGGCCGAACCTGCGGCGCTGGCGGTTATCGCCCGCATGAGTGATGGCTCCTATCGCGATTCGCTGACCCTTTTAGAGCAAGTCATTGCCTTCGGGACGGAGCAAATCAACGCCGATACAGTCAGCAACGCTCTCGGTTTAGTCGAAGAGGATGTACTCAATCAGATTTTGGATTCTTTAGCGCTGGGTGAAGCTGCGGGAGTTCTTGAAGGCATCGAGAAGGAAATGGCGCATGGACGAGAGGCGCGTTCGATTATCGAATCGCTCATCGGCAAGATGCGTGAACTCGTTTTTATCGCCCACAATGTCGGCTCAGATGAATGGCTCGATCCACACAGACGCGGGGTGCTTTACGAGCAATCGGTAAGAATTGGCCGCGGCAGATTAATGCGTTGGTGGAGCAAGCTATCTGAAGCTGCTTGGCAACTTCGTAATGTTGGCATGCCGCGCTTGTGGCTTGAACTCACGCTTTTAAATATGGCTTCCGAATCCAATGAACCTGCGCCCGTGGAAGCTCGGACACCCCCCCCCGAAAGACCTCAGGAAGAGCTACCGGCTGCCAAGCTGCGCAAGTTCTCCAAGCCATCACAAAAACCCGATGTTGAAGCATCAACGCCAACGCCTGAAGAACCACCGCAGGCGACTGAAGCTCCGGAACCCATTCAATCGCCGATTGAAGCCGGAGATGATTACTCACGATGCTTAGCAGCTTGGAATAGCGTTGTTGAGAAGATGAAAATCAAGTCACCAGCCGGTTCTCAAGTGCTATCGGGGGTTAAAATCGGGGCGGTTAATGGCAGAACTATCGTTTTATCCTTCCCTTCTGAATTCACTTATGAGAAAATGCAGAGCAAGGATCGCAGGAAGTTCGTCCTAACAGAACTCTGGGCTGAACTAGGCGATAAGAGCTGGCAGCTTGAATGCGAACTGCGAATCGACATTGCTCCGCCGCCTGAGGAAGACGATAACAACGCACCCGTCACCCT
>JBAXQP010000269.1 GCA_037131655.1 bacterium
CTTCGGCTCTGAATGACACGCTTTGCGTGTATGGGCTTGCATCCCATGCCCGCTTTTGACACGTTATGCGTGTATGGGCTTGCAGCCCAGTCCACTTTTGACTTGCTTATGGTGTCTGGGACTGTGCCCATGCCCCCTTTGGATAACACCTAACCAACCGCCAACCGACAACCCCACCCCAACGCGCCGTAGCCTCGGCGTAGGAGTGTCATTCAGAGCGGAGCGTGGAATCTGTCTGGGTAACGGCCTTACGCTATTATAAAACCCCAAACCCCTTCGATATACGCCGCTTCGCACCGCTACAAGCGATCGCGGAGCCCATCAGGCCATATCGAAGGGTGAATTCCAGACAGATTCCACGCCTTCGGCTCTGAATGACACGCTTTGCGTGTATGGGCTTGCATCCCATGCCCGCTTATTGACGCGTTATGCGTGTAGGGGCTTGTGCTCATGCCCCCCCCTTGGGATTACACCAAACCAACCGCCAACCGACAACCCCACCCCAACGCGCCGTAGCCTCGGCGTAGGAGTGTCATTCAGAGCGGAGCGTGGAATCTGTCTGGAATGTTTTTCGAGGAGGTTGCTTCGGCACAATCATCCTTTCAATGACACGGAAGGAATGTTAATGACCTTCTGTCTGGTAGCATAGAAAATGCTGAAAACAGGGTTCAGTGACCGGCATTAATGCTAGGTTTATCACATGGACAGTGATAATACAGTTATGTTCCTCTTGGCAAAGAAGCATAACTGTTGTATAATAGGAACGGCACACTTTCGGTGCAACAGGTTTTCAATTAAACTATCGTAAAATCGATAAGGAGTTTTAAATGAAGAGAACGTTTTTATTAGTCGCGCTGCTAGCGATATTTGGTAGCGCGTTTTCGGCTGTATCTGTCTACGTTGTAGATAATAGCAAGACTATCTACTCATATACTGACGTTTCAGGTGGTGGCGCGTCGACTGTGACTACCGCACTAAGTTTCAACGGCAGAGGAATCGATCTGTACAATGGCGTCTTGACCGTTACCATAGGTGATAAAAGACCACAAACCTGGCTCAATGTTAATGCGACAACTGGCAGCGAAGTTGTTATTAGCCTAGGTAACTGCCGTATGTGGGCGTCTGTTGTCGACCAAGCAACGGGTGAACTCTATGCGAGCATGGACAACAGTAATAGCTATGCTTGCAGGTATGCTGACATACTTGGTAATTCCCTAGTTCAAGCGACTAGAGATGTCGAGCAAGGTTATGATCCCGGTGGTGATGCTGCGATCAACGGCAGCAAAGCCTTCTTTACATCCTATGGCGGAAATTCATCGGGTCGGTATCTCTGGAGTCTTCCTTTGGGATTTGCCAGTGGCACCGTAGGCGTTGCAGAATTTGATGCTAACCCTTACGGGAATAGTCTTAGCGGTATCGCCTTTGACGGTGCCGGTAACGTCTATCTCGGCGTGAATAACAACAGTGTTATCAAGTTGAACTCGAGCTTTGTTTATCAGAGTACAATCGTCACAGGCCTAAGCAACGTCAAGGACGTCGATTTCTTTGGCGGCGAACTTTTTGTTTGCAATAGCCTTGGCGTTAGCGTTTATAGTACTGCCGGTGCCTTTAGCCGAACCTTCGGCCCCACAAACGCTACTGGTCTCGTGATTGGCGGCGTCGCGGCTCCCCCGACAACCGTGGACTTTGTCTGTACGGTCACCCTGGTGGATTGGAATGGCGCAAGCTTGCCGACCGTGACCGTAACCGTTGATGGCGGAACACCTGTGGTCAAGACCCTCACTGGCAGCGGTTCGAGCGGAACCTTTACCCTTAGCTTAACTCCTGTTTCGCACGATATCAAAGTGAAGGCTGTCAAGTCTTTGAGCCAAACGGTAACCGGCTCGGGCACCACACCAGCCTTCATGCTGCAGTGCGGCGATACCAATGATGACAACAAGATTGATGACTTGGACTTCCTTAGTGTCATCGGCAACTTCGGATCAACCGATCCTGTGCTTAAGCTCATTGGCGACGGCAATGGCGACGATAAAACGGATGACTTAGACTTCCTTAATGTCATCGGTAAATTCGGAACCTCCGGCACGTAAGCCGTCTTACTCTCAAAAACAAATAAGCCGGTCAGGGAAACCTGACCGGCTTATTTTATTTGCAACGCCACATGAGAAGAAGCACGCAATAACCCACGTAGAAATACCAGTTTTATTAATGAGTGAGTTCAAAATGAACCTAAGGACAAAAATAGCAAAAAAAGTATTTGGGGTTTTGCAATTTGTTTGATATAATGAAATAAGTGATGAGCCTTAGCTTTTATTACCTGGAAGTAGTAGTGCCCGGTTATAGAAGCTAAGGCTCATTGTTAGAACAAAAATTTTCAGATGAAGGAGCTTTTGCAAATGCTTAGAAACCTTTTTTTGGCTCTTACTTTGATTGTTGTTGTGACATCCCTTAGTTACGCAACTAATAAGTATACAGGTCTCTCTGAATCGACACTTAATGTTTATGTAGCAAATGGGTTGGATGCATTCTATGAACCGCGTGATCTAATACGTAAATATGATGCATTCGGTAATCTGCTTGTGCAATTTCCTGCTTCCGGATTCGATATAACAAGCGGCGCTGTTATTGGAGCTGACTGTTATCATGGGATGTCAGTGACCCCTGACGAGCAATGGATTTTAGCTGGCGATGGCCAGTTTACTGCCGGACTTCTTTGGCCTTGGTATAAGAGCTGGGGACTGGATGCTACTCCCGGCGCGTTAAATTCTCGGAGTTCTTTTCCCATGTATCAAAGGGGAGCTGGAGTTGCAGGTTTTAACGCCTATAATGACGGTTATAACCCGGGGAACAATGTTTTCCTCATTCATCCTTGGGCGGTAGCGAATGACTGGGACACTGGCAACACCGCCTATATCATGGGGAGAGGCTATTGGGATGGAGCCGTTAATATTTGGCGCACGGATACCAACGGCGCTTATACCGGCGGCACTGCTTATGTCGTTGCTGTTGCTCAATTCACTGGCATTCATGCCAATCCCTTAGGCTATATTACGGTTGAAGGTCAATACATATACGGAACTTGCGGCTATATAGATCCCGGTGGTGTTTACAGGATCGACAAGAACTTCCAAGATCAATCAATCATCAGTTGGTTTATTGATTCTAATGACTCTAAGTATGCGAATGATAATTTCTCCGGTACTACCGATTGGCGCGGGCTCGCTTTTGACCAGCAAGGCAACCTATACGTAGAATATTCGAAATCTGGTTCTTGGGCCATCGCTAAATTCGACTCAAGCGGTAATGTCATCAACGATGAGCTCATCACTTTTTACGGCACGGTTTATGATGGATGGGATTCAACCGGAGGCCAAATGGGTGATCTTAAGTGCGCAGCAGATAGGTTGTTTGTGGCTGGTAGTAATGGTGTAATGGTTTTTGATCTGAACGGTAATTATCTCCGTCAGTTCGGATCTTCAACTGCCCAAACTGGTGGAATGCGTACAATTGACGTTATGGGACCTGTCTCCTCAGGCAACGTGGACTTTGTCTGCACGGTCACCCTGGTGGATTGGAATGGCGCAAGCTTGCCGACAGTGACCGTAACCGTTGATGGCGGAACACCTGTGGTCAAGACCCTTACGGGCAGCGGTTCGAGCGGTAGCTTTACCCTTAGCTTAACTCCTGTTTCGCACGATATCAAAGTGAAGGCTGTCAAGT
>JBAXQP010000270.1 GCA_037131655.1 bacterium
CTTTATGGGGGTTGGCGCGAAAGCCTGGGCATCCGTTTCAGTGCTGCAGGCATGGTTAGCGGAGGCGATCGGGACCGCATTACTGGCTTTCTTCGTATTTGCCCTAACGGAAGAGCGCAGTCACAGCCGGCCCGAATTAAAGCATGCCCCGCTGTTTATCGGTCTTGGGGTAGCTATAATAATTTCCGCTTTAGCGCCATTGTCAATGGCCGGGATTAATCCCGTCAAAGACTTCGCTCCGAGATTGTTTGCTTACTTAGTCGGATGGGGCTCGATCGCCATTCCCGGGCCTCGCGGTGGGTTTTTTACAGTCTATATCATCGCTCCTTTTGTCGGAGCTTTCATTGGGGCCAGCGCTTATCATTTTGGATTTAGGAACCCGAGACAAGAACAGGTTGATGAAGCGCTTGTCCTGGAACGCCAGAATTAACCGATTGAAGGTGATGGTGGGCGGTATACTTATGGTCGGTATAAAGTTATGGCTACAATTCGCCCATTTTCTCTGCTCATAAAGCCTGCGTCGGCAGATTGTAATTTATGCTGCCCGTACTGTTTCTATTTCGACCGGAACAACCTCTATCCCCCACCCGCCCGAATGACTGTGAAGACACTTGAAAAGCTCATTTCATCTTATTTAGCAACTCCCCAATCGGTCTATTCATTCGGCTGGCAGGGAGGCGAGCCGACCCTTATGGGGTTGGAGTTCTTCAAACGAGTGGTGAAGCTTCAGCAAAAGCATGCGCCGGATGGCGCAGTTGTCTCGAATACGCTTCAAACTAATGGGGTACTCATCGACGATGAATGGGCTAGGCACTTGGTGGAATATCGTTATCTGGTTGGGGTAAGTCTAGATGGTCCTGCGGAGGTTCATGACGCTCATCGAAAGAATGCTGCCGGCCAAGGTTCGCACGCTCGTGTGATGGAGAGTATTGACTGCTTGAAGAGGAATCGGGTGGATTTTAACGTTTTGACACTCGTAACCCAAGCCAATGTCCGCAAGGGACGTGAGATTTATCAGTATTTGCGAGAGCAGGGAACAGCCTTTCAGCAGTATGTGCCCTGTGTTGAATTCGATGAGCAGGGGAGTCTGCTTCCATATGCGATTAGCGGGGAAGAGTGGGGTGATTTCCTTTGCGAGGTATTTGATGAGTGGGTTCGGGCCGATACCCTGCGGGTTTCAGTCCGGTTATTTGATGCAGTGCTGGCGAAGATGGTGGACAACGCTAACTCAATCTGCCACATGAGTGATAACTGCGGTTTATATTTTGTGGTTGAGCATAATGGAGATGTCTACCCCTGCGATTTCTATGTCGATAGTGATATGCAGCTCGGCAATATTAAAGAAAATGACTGGGTTGAGCTTCAAACTTCAGAGAAATACCGCTCGTTTGGAAAGAAAAAACGCAACTGGTCAAGAGATTGCGCCAATTGCGAGTTTCTGGCATACTGCATGGGAGACTGCCCGAAGCACAGGAATTCAAGTACAAGTTGGCTTTGCGAGGGCTTGAAAAAGTTCTTTAAGCATTCTCTCCCAACCTTCGAGCGCCTTGCAACTCAAATTCGTGCTCAAAGAGGCCCCATCGCCGACCGAAATGCCCCTTGCCCCTGCGGAAGCGGCAAGAAGTACAAGAAATGCCACGGCAAGTAGGGTGGAAGATAACGGGATGAACGCTCCCCTGACACTGGGCTGAATCAACTCACTCAGGCTCTTGCGGGTGTCGCCTTTTGATCTCAGGAATTGCCCAAGCCCTGTCCGTCTTCTTCAGAAACTCACAGTATTCCTTTAGGTGTCCGCGAGCGTGATATGGTCCGCCTTCTTTCATCACCGTCCACAGCGGGTCTACGTCAAAGGACATCGACTGCATCATTTCGTCGTGCCATTCGGTGAGGTGGTAGACCGCATCTCGACACACATCAGGCCGATCGGATGCCAGATCGAACTGTTCGTGCGGGTCTTCTGCAACGTTGTAGAGCATTTCCTTGGGAAACATGTGGAAGCCGTCGTGGTAGGTCCGCATATACATCCAGTTACCAAAGCGCACACTGCGCTGGCACACGTGCGCGCACTGGCTCACGACCAAATAGTCTCGCCCGCAGTCCTCACCGCGCGTCAGAGCAGTCGCATAGCTTCTTCCGTCCCAACTTTCGGCCTTAGGTCTGCCGAATACATCGGCGAGAGAAGGACAAAGATCGAGGTTGTAGTGCAAGCCATTGTCCACATGGCCCTGTTTGCATCCGGGCCAACGAATGATCATTGGAATTCGGCAAGTGATTGCATCGGCAGTGGCGTGCTCGCCGTAGATGCCCAGTTCCCCTATGTTCTCGCCGTGATCGGAGGAAATAATGATCGCCAGATCGTCCATAACCCCCTGTTTAGCCAGCGCATCAAAGAGCATGCCGATGTGCTGATCCATATAGCGAATGCCACAGTCGTAGCCGTCAACGAACCGGTGCAAGTCCTGCATGTCCTTGATCTCGCCGGGTTGCCGCCAGAACTTGGGGTCGACCTTGTCGTCATACATATTGGTTTCGCGGGCGCCGTGTGGGTGCGCAGACGAGCGATGCTTGGCCAGGACCTCCTCGTTGAACCACTCCGGCAGAGGCTCATTCTCGAACGGGTTGCCAAACTCATCGGGCGCGCGGTACTGGGTATGCGGGTCCCAGTAGTTCACGTGCAGGAACCAGTTGTCTTCTTTGGCATTTGCCTCGATCCACTTGAGCACAGTTGGTGTTATTTCTTCCGCGGACTCGTTTCCACACTTGCCGGTGTTATACATCTCGTTGAAGCCTGCATAGAACCACCACGCGCTGTGCCGCTCGGCGAATGGGCTGATAGAAACCGTCTTCATCCCCACAGAGCGCAGAAAAGCGGGAAGGCTTTCATTCTTAAGCTTGTCTCTGAATTCCCGTGACTCACCCTCAAGCCGCATGTCGGCGGCCAACCCGCCATGGTTTACGATGCCGTTATGTATACCGAATCTGCCCGAGAACATCGCGGCTCGCGAAGGCAAACACGGCGCGTCCGAGCAATAGTAGTTGGTGAAGCGAATTCCTTGCTCGGAAATCCTGTCGATGTTCGGCGACGTCTCACGGTGATAACCATAGCATCCCAAATGGTCAGGCCGCAGGGTGTCCAGATCCAAGAACAATATGCGCATGTATTCCTCCGAGGAGTTGTTATTCGGGATTGTCGGTCTGACATCCCAGGTCCGGTCTTGTTGCAAATTTCTCAGCTAGCCCCACCGCGCCCGCAATGGTGACGCCATAGAAGACCGTATGGCGCTTGAGGCTATTATAGTCGATCAACTTGCCCATCTCCTTGTCTAATGACCATTATAGCCGTGTGGTTGCCGGGTGTCAAGCACGCGATGTCCATCTTTGTTAAGTCTGATTGAGCATGAAGTACTGTTTCCAACCCACGGCACTAGCCCCAAAGCGGGCAATATGTTACACTACTATCAGAAAGACATTGCCAAAAAAGAGGGGGGATATGTTGCGAATTAAAGTATTAGTAACCGTTGTCTTGGGCGTGGTGGTATTACTTATGCTGATTATTATTCCTGTTATTGATCCGTTTAGGAAGCACTTTGAACAAGATATTGCTCGTAACGATATGGAAACTCTCCGTTCAATCATACTTCAATATGCTGAAGATCACGGGGGCCTTATTCCCGCATTCGATACAGCCTCTCCCCCCGACTGGTATAAGGAGAT
>JBAXQP010000271.1 GCA_037131655.1 bacterium
CGATTTTACAGAACACACAATCGTTCATATCGGCTCTCCTTAAGTGGTTTAGCTGCCAGTTCACCCAATTGAATCTCGTTAGCTTTTTGCATCAGCCTTACATTCGCAAGCTCTCCGCAAAGGCTCGATGATCCTGCAAAATGGACTTCTATATAATTATCCGTATGTCCGCTAAGTAATCCTGACTTTGATGATTTCCTCTCAACTAATACTCTCATATCTCGCCCAAGATAGTTTGTGATATAAGCATTTCCTGTCTGCTGGCAGAGTTCGATAAGCCTTTTGCTGCGCTCTTCCTTATCAGCTTCGGAAGTGCAGTTAACCATAACAGCCGCAGGGGTGCCGGGGCGTGGGCTGAAACGGAAGATATGACCTCTCAAAAAGCCAACTTCTTCGACCACTTCGCAAGTATTATTAAAAGCAACTTCATCTTCACCAGGAAATCCTACCAAAATATCAGTCGTAATAGCCATGTCTGGAATTGCAGCAATTACCTCTTTGCATTTCTTAATGAAGTAGTCCCGCGAATAGGGCCGATTCATTGCTTCAAGAATGCGATCATCTCCGCTTTGCAGAGGGATATGAAGATGTGGACAGATTTTAGGCGTGCGCTTCATTGTATCTAGCAGCTTGTCGGATACATCAGTCGTTTCAATTGAACTCAAGCGAATTCGCTCGATACCATCGATTTTAGCCACTTCTTCAATTAATTCAGGCAAATCAGGCCCGCCACTGCCTGTTTCCTCGCCATAATTACCAATGAGCACCCCAGTAAGAACAACTTCCTTAAACCCTTCAGCAGCTAAATGCTTTACTTCATCTACAACTTCATCCCAAGCGCGACTGCTGCGAACCGGACGGGTGTAGGGGATAGAGCAATAAGAGCAATAGATATTACACCCATCCTGTACTTTTACTGTTGCTCGTGTTCGTCTTGATAGTTTGGGACTATTTAGGGGAGCGGGTTCTTCGATAAGTCTTTGTTCAAGCTCTGGATATGATTTTAGGAGATAGCTGATCGTATCGAGCTTATCCTGATTAGGGACCATGACATGCGCTAATTCTAAGGTTTCCCCCTTGTTATGTGCCATTTGTGAAGCGCAACCAGTTATAACAACGATGCTATCGGGGTTGCTTCGCGCAGCTTTACGAGCAGCATATCGTGACTTGCTTTCAGCTGTGTGGGTAACCGAGCATGAGTTAATTACGTACACATCGGCAGGAGAGTCGAACGAAACTATCCTGAATCCTTTCAGCTCGAATGATTCAAGAATTTTCTGTGTTTCATATTGATTGACCTTGCAGCCAAGTGTAGTAAACGCTGCCGTTGGCACTTCTCCCCCTCTACTATTTGCATTCAGAACGCACAATATGCTACCACAATCGGTACACCATGACTAACTGGCATACATTAATTGAAAGCGAAAATCCGTTGTTGGGGATGAGGATGGCGGCGGGGTTGTACTCACTGGGATGGCGATGCTATCTTGGGTGGTATGAATTGGGGCTAAAAAGAAGGTTTAAGGCTCCTTGTTTGGTTATTGGGGTTGGAAATTTGACCGTGGGGGGGACAGGGAAGACGCCTTTTGTGATTATGCTTGCCGAACTGCTCACTGCTCAAGGAATGAAGGTAGCAGTTTCTTGCAGTGGTTATGGAGGCAAGGCTTGGAAAGAGACGACCCTTCTTGAACCTAACCAGAAGCTGCCACCTGAGATAATCGGTGAAGAACCACTTCTCATTCGCAATGCGCTTCCTGATATCCCTATCGTTATCGGCCAAAAGCGTGTCCCTGCAGTAAAGGCCGCATATGAAAGGTGGAAACCTGATGTCATTATCTTAGATGATGGTTTTCAGCACTTGCCACTGGCACGTGATATTGACATTGTGCTTATGGACGCCAATAAACCATTTGGCAATGGCTTCACGCTCCCTGCTGGCACGTTGCGCGAACCTATAAGCGGCCTTCATCGTGCATCGGCAATCGTTTTGACTTCACAGCAAGACTGTGTCTCTGAGCCTATTATTCACTCATTTAACCCTAAGCTGCCGGTTTTCAAAGCTTATCGAGGAGTAAATCAGCTTTGGGAAGCTCGCTCGGGAACTGTGAATGAACTTGAAAGGCTAGAGGAATCGGGTATTATTGCTGTGAGCGCAATTGGCGACCCGTCAAGCTTTGAAAATACCCTCAAAGTCTTGGGCGCTAACTTGCTTGAGGTAGTCAGAAAACGCGATCATTATGCCTATTCTGCTACTGACATGAGCCAAATTGAAGCGATTGCTCAGCGGCGAAACGCAGATGCTATTGTGACAACGGAAAAGGACTATGTGAAGCTTCAACCGTTTGTCTTAAAAGTAGGCATACCCATTTTTATTCTGAAAGTCAAAATGCGTCTTGAATCAGAAAGTCTCTTTGTCGATTGGTTAGTGAATTTAATCCATGCGCAGAAAAGCTAAATCTAAGCTAAAAAAACAAATTGAGTTGGGGTTTGGGTTATTTGCTTTGCAGATATCTCGAGCAGTATTCAGATTGATGTCATTAAAGACCGCTTTTCGGTTGGGCACAGGGTTAGGCAAGCTTGCCTATCGAATAATGCGCTCAAGGCGGAAGATGGCTTTGAATAATCTGCAAGCGGCCTTCCCTGATTGGTCAAAAGAACAGCGTGAGACGGTTGCAAGAGGGGTTTTTATTAATTTGGGTTGCAGCCTTGCTGAGTTTATGAAAGCTCCCTCGATTGGTAAATCTCGCTTAGCTGATATGTTCGAAATTGAGGGAAAGCAGTATTTTGATGAAGTAATGAGTGGGGGCAAAGGCATATTGCTCATTACAGCTCACACTGGAAATTGGGAACTTGCGGCACGGTATATTTCTATTTGTTTAGGACATCCAGTAAAAGTAGTTGCGCGAAACGCGGATGATCAAGGGACAACATCACTGGTAAATGACATCAGAAACCAGAGCGGCTATGATGTAATGGCTCGAGGTAATGCAGCTAAACAAATACTAAAGGCGCTTAAGCAAAACATTGTTGTCGGTATCTTGCCAGATCAGAATGCGGGGGATTTGTATGTTCCTTTCTTCGGTATGGAGTGCGGATCGGTAGCGGGGCCGGCAGTGCTGCACATTCGAACGGGCGCTCCTCTATTACCGGTATTTTCTGTGCGATTACCTAATGGACGGCATCGGCTTGAAGTAAAACCACCAATTGTTTTCGATCGAACAGGCGATACCGATACAGATGTTAAAACTATTATGACTCTAATCCAAGCTGAGATCGAAGCCCACATAAGACGATAGCCGGATCAATGGCTATGGATACACGATCGTTGGCGCTCTGCGCGTAAACGGTCACAGGAGTCTGTTAGTGCAAATTGACATGACTGGGATAAAAAGTGTACTCATCGTCAAACTTTCTTCAATTGGCGATGTTATTCATGCCTTACCAGTAGCAGCCGCTCTTAAACGCACCTATCCCGATATTAAACTAAGCTGGTTGGTCGAAGCTAAATGTGCCGATGTTGTGAACGGCAATCCCTATGTTGATGAAGTCATCCCCTTTCCGCGACATAATTGGAAGGGAAAACGCTTGAAATGGCGGACATGGATTGAGGCGGCGAGGTTTGCCAAAATAATTGCTAAAAGGTTTGACTTAACACTCGACCTTCAAGGACTATTGAAAAGCGCTATCTTAGCTCGTATATCCTCTC
>JBAXQP010000272.1 GCA_037131655.1 bacterium
CTCGCATAGACGGCTTCGTCGTTGGCGTCTTGGATGGTGATTTCTAGCTCGGGGCCATCGATGTGAGTTACGGTGGCCTTGTTGCCTTTATCGATCCTTACGCTTAGACGGGTTTGGCCGATGCGCAGGTTCTTGATCTCGGCATATGGCCAGCCTTCGGGGAGTTTTGGGGTCATTTTGACCTTGCCCCAAGCCGCATCAGGCTCGACACGAAGAAGCCCCCAGACCAAACCTTCGCAATAGAGAGCCGCAGACCAAAGCTGGAGGAACTCCCAGTGCGAGGATTCATACAGGTTGAACTTGTTGGGATCGCCATCACTTGCAACGGTCTCCGGCAGCGCGCCCGGCATGATGTGGCCGAGGCATTTGGCGGTACCTCTAAGGAATCGCAAGCCCTGCTCCTGCTCACCGTAGTTAAAAGCGCCGACCGCCGCCATATTGGTTGAATAGGGCATGAAGCCGCCTTCATCAGGGTTCGAAATCCCTAAAAAGACGCCGAGTTTATTCGAAGACATCGGCCTGTCCACTCGCTTGAGCGCGCTGACCATTCTGGACTTTTCACCCGCTCGTGAGTGAGCTAAATAGACCGACGGCATATGGTTGAACTCGCCCTTTTCTTTTTCGAAGTCCGAGATTTGGGGCTTCAGCTTTTCATCGACCATGCCTGCGTAGGAACCGAATTCATCGACCCAGAAAATCTCTTCAATCTGGTTTTTGAACCGAAGCGTTTGTGCTCCGGCCTTTCCGACGATATCCCATTCTTGCATACGTTCGGCCATTTGGCGCATCGCCAAAAAGCCCATCGCCATGTGCGTCGGACAGCCCGCATCAACCGCGCTGTCAGGTTTGTCTTCGAAGTCGACAAGAATAATGTCATCCCGTGTCGGCAGTTTCAGGAGATAATCGAACAAGCCTTTCTTGCAAACCGGGTACATCTCCTTGAGGAACTCTTCATCGCCTGTCCATTTGTAGGTTTCCCAAACATAATAGGCGAACAGAGGTGTTTCTCCAACAGAACCTGGGTCATAAATATTGCCGGTGCTGACAAACGCATGAACGGCGCGCCAGTCATTCTTTTCCATAATCATCGCCAACATCCGGATCGCGTCTTTAGCTGTCTCATGCAGCCCGCAATTGAGCATTCCCGCAATCGAAACGACCGTATCCCCGGTGAAGTATTGAGCGTAGTCCTGAAGACCCGCATACGCGCCCGTACCGATGATGGGCGAGGTTTGGGTCAGCCATTCTAGGTTCATCTTGCCCCAGCTGTAACCGTCATTAAGCAGCTTCTCGGGGGTTTCGACGACCGTCATCTCCTCGGCTATCTTCTTGTACCAACCGACCTTCTCATCGAAGTACTTGTCGTATCCGTTGAGCACTTTAGTGGCTGTCTCGATAGCGCCCTTTTCGCCGGTATGGTCACCCGCGATAACGAAGCGCACGGTGGCATCGGGTTCCAGCTTGATAGGGATTTTGGCCAAAACGGACATACCCTTGCCGGTAGTTCGTTCCCAGCCCCAGATATCATCGCCAATCGCTACTCGGGAGACGGGCGTATCAAACGCCATCGCCGCGGTCCATTTGCCGTAAGCAAACGGAAGGTCGTTATTGGTGACACCATGGACAACCACAACTCCATCAACCGTCTCAGCTTCCAAAGAAATTGGATCTGGCCAGCCGGAGCACCAGGTTGGGATAATATCATAACGGGTTAAAACGTACATCAGTAGTTCTTTAGGCCCGCCCGGCTTGCTGGTGACATGGACTTCAGTGCCCATAGCCGGCTCATCCTTACAGGTGAACATTCGGCGCTCAACCGCCAGTTTGCCAGTAATACCCCAGTTGGTCTGTTCTCTTATATTCTCCCATTTGTGGTCAACCCACGCGCCCCAATCACCCACCACGAACTCATCGCACTCTCTAAGCCAGCCGCGGCGCATCGGGTTAAAGCCTTCGCACCCTTCGTCAATCTGGTTAAATCCAATCCAGATGCCATCCGCTACTTTAATCGGATGCGTCCAAATTCCGCCCATTTCGTTAAAGGTATGCCAGCCGACATCCGGCCAAAAACTATCTTGTGTGCCAATTGCATAGCATCGTCGTCCACAAAGCGCATATGGCCGCTTCAAATCCGTCGTTTTCGTCAACTCACCCTGCTTATTATCTTTCACTTAAATCCTCCCCAAATTGCGTCGCATTTCTGCAAGTCCTATTGTGCGCTAGTAAAGCAGCAGAAAGTAAGTCTTTTGGAACAAATTATGGTGCTAGAATTAGCCTTTGTAAAATTTAGCTTAGCCGGTATAATCGTAGCTATAAATTTGGGTGGGAGCAAGAAATGGATGAATTAATACAGAGCGCACGTACACTTAGAGAGAAGTTTCAAAAGGACCCCTATCGTCCTGCATATCACTTTGTGATTCCTGAAGGTTTCGGGGGGCCGTTTGATCCTAATGGAGCCATATTCTGGAAAGGTAAATATCACCTTTTCTATATCTATCAGGATAAAGAGCTAGGGGACTGCTGGGGGCATGTATCGAGCGTTGATTTACTCCACTGGCGATTCCACCCAGTCGGTTTAGCGCCTATGCCAGGGGATGTTGATAAGGGTATTTATAGCGGCGGGGCTTTTTTAGATAAAAACGGTATACCCACTCTCATCTATTTCGGCGTTGAGGCCGGTATCTGCATCGCCCAATGCGAAGAAGATGATCTTATCAACTGGGTCAAAAGTCCGCACAATCCGGTTATCCCTGAACTTAAAGAAGGCGATCCACGGCGTGAAATCTATGGCGTTTTCGACCCCCACTGCTGGCTTGAAGGCGACACCTATTATGTAGGGCTTGGCAACATCACCAAAGGGGATAAAAACGGCGATACGCTCTTCCTATTCAAATCAGATGATTTAATCAACTGGGAATACCTTCACCCGATGTATCAGTCGGACCGCAAGTGGACCTACCTCGATGACGATTGCGCCTGCCCTGATTTCTTCAAGCTGGGCAACACTCATATGCTCTTGTTTATCAGCCATAGACGAGGCGCGCAGTATTATCTGGGACGATGGGAGAACGAAACGTTCTACCCCGAGCGCCATGCCCTCATGAACAGCCCGAACGGCGGCCCACTTTTTGCGCCTGAGAGTCTGCTGGACGATAAAGGCCGACGCATCTTCTGGGCGTGGGTTTTTGAATGTTTCGAAAATCATGACTTAGGTTGGAGCGGTACGATGAGTATGCCGCGCATGCTTTCCCTGGCCGAAGACGGCACGGTTCTAATCCAACCTGTACCGGAAATCGAGAGGCTGCGTATCCGGCCGCGATCCTATGAGAACCTCACTCTCACCGGCGAGCGCGTGCTGGAAGGTGTCTGCGGCGATTGCCTTGAACTCTCACTCGAAATCGCTCCCAGCGATGCCGCCGAGTACGGCGTTAAAGTCCGATGTTCCCCCGATGGGGAGGAGCAAACCGTAATCACCTACAACCCCAAAGAAAAGACTTTATCCGTCGACACCCTCCAATCCCGTCAGGGCGAAACTCCAAATGTCGAGCTCAGCGAACTCAAGTTGTCTAGGACCCTCTCTATCCACGTTCTCCCGCTGGAGCTAGCCCCCGGCGAGCCGCTCAAACTGCGCATCTTCCTGGACAAATCCATCATGGAAGTGTT
>JBAXQP010000273.1 GCA_037131655.1 bacterium
GCCTTTGGATGTATCTGAGGGCAGGTTAATTGAGGCTATTACAAAGAAGTTTGAGTAAATATCGCAACGGTATACGGGGGGGGCAAAACCTAATAACTCCGCTTGACCTCTAACTCTAAATAGAATTGCCCTGAGAAGGCATTCGGGCAGTATCGAATGGTGGTAATGATTGGGATAGTGTTTTCAGATATTGCCATGGGCATGAACCATTCCTTGTAATGACACGTTAGGAATGCTTATCGCCCTTAACCTTTCCTCTCCTTTCATTTTAATTCTGTGCTACAATATCTCCAGTTTGAGTTCGGGGGGCGAGGTGTTGGATGCCAACGGCCGTTGGGGTCGCATTTCAGAGTGTTGGTCGTTCTTACTTCTTCGATCCAGGCGAATTTGATGTCAATTTGGGTGACCAAGTCGTCGTTGAGACTTCGCAGGGATTGGCATTAGGGTTGGTTCGGATTGGTCCTCGCGAGATCGCGTCGGAAGATATCGAATCACCGCTGAAGCCCATTCTAAGGTTTGCATCGGAAGAAGATTTAAGGCGACATGAAGCGAACGTGGCGAAAGTACCGCGAGCGCTGTCTGTTTGCGCCCAAAAGATAGCGGAGCTAGAGCTTTCGATGAAGCTGGTTTCTGCTGAATATGATTTTGACGGTATTATCGTTACGTTTGCCTTCGTTTCTGAAAGGCGTATTGATTTCAGGGCATTGGTCAAGGATGTGGCAACGGCGCTGCATTGCCGTGTCATGTTCTACCAGATTGGAACCAGAGACCATGCGAAGTCATTAGGTGGTTACGGCATATGCGGTCTCCCCTTATGTTGCGCAAGTTTTCTAAACGAATTCACTTCTATCTCAATGAAAATGGCTAAAGATCAGAATTTATTTTTGAACCCCATCAAGTTCAGTGGCTTATGCGCCAAGTTGATGTGCTGTCTTGAATATGAGCATGAAGTATATAAAGATGGCAGGATTTTGCTGCCGCCAATTGGGGGATATGTCAACACCCCCAAAGGTTTTGGCAGAGTTATTGACTTGGATATTTT
Source organism: bacterium (assembly GCA_037131655.1). NCBI lineage: Bacteria > bacterium. The sequence continues at coordinate 1,043 of JBAXQP010000273.1, forward strand.
GAAATCATCCTTTTACGTAATTCTTGACGAAGGGGATGCGCGTGAAGTGTATACAAGTGAAGAATGTGAATGGGAAGGGAAAGAGCTTGCAAAAGGCACTTGCGGATGCGCTAAAAAGAAAGGCCACTGCGGAATGGCCCGTAAGCCCTGTAAGTCTCAAGATGAAGAAGAAATGGTGGAGGATGCTTAATCCGTAATGAGTATTGCAGATTTCGTATCAAGCATCCTTCTAACACCAGACACCTTCTCTGTTGAGTGTAGGAAATCAGGAGATTCTGGAATACAAACTACGTAATACGTAAAACAAATTATGAAGAACTATTATATAACCACCCCTATCTATTATGTAAATGGCGAACCGCACATTGGGAGCGCTATGACGACTATTGCGGCAGATGTGCTGGCGCGTTATAAGCGATTGCGCGGGGTTGGCGCTTACTTTTTAACCGGTACGGATGAAAATGCCACTAAGGTTGTCGAAGCCGCTCAAAAGTCTGGGCGGGATACGATGGAGTTCGTTAATCAGCTCTCACATGAGTTTGAAATTGCCTGGAAACACTTGCATATCGATTATGATGACTTCATACGCACCACCGAACAGCGGCATATCAAGGTGGTTCAGGAGTTCTTTAGCCGATTAGTCGAGAAGGGTTATGCCTATAAGGATGTTTATGAAGGCTGGTATAGCGTTGCCGATGAGACTTTCCTGCGCGATAGTGAAGTCGAGGATGGGGTTTCAAAGGAGAGCGGCAGACCTGTGCAGAGGGTGCAGGAGGAGAATTACTTCTTCAAGCTTTCAGCGTTCGGTGACCGATTGCTCGAGCATTATCGCCAAAATCCGGAGTTTTGGCAGCCTGAATTTCGGGCGAATGAAGTGGTTAAGTTCATAGAAGAGGGTCTGCGCGATATGTGCATGACGCGCAAGAACACCGGTTGGGGTATTGAAGTGCCTGGTGATCCGGAGCGCGTTATCTATGTTTGGTTTGATGCGTTAATCAATTATCTCTCTGCAACCGGATGGCCGGATAATCAGGCTAATTATGATTCTCTGTGGCCTGCAGATCTACACTTGGTCGGGAAAGAGATTTTTGTTCGATTCCACGCGACTTTATGGCCGGCGATGTTGATGGCGCTTGACTTGCCGCTTCCTAAGGTTGTTTTTGGTCATGGCTGGTGGACAGTGGGCGGGGAGAAGGGCAGTAAGTCGGCAGGAAACTTGCCGCACCCGACAAAATTCGTAGAGGAGCTTGTATGTGTTAGTGGTTGCTCAATTGATGCAGCTGCGGATGCGCTTCGCTACTTGCTTCTTCGCGATATGAGGTTTGGCGAGGATTCAGAATACAGCCGTTATGCCTTCATGCAGCGATTCAATAGCGATCTCGCTAACGACCTTGGTAACGTGCTCAATCGTACTTTGGCGATGTCTCAGAAGTACTTTGAGGGACGATTACCTTCTGCCATGGCTGATGATGCGATTGGGGATGTAGTTAAGAAAGTAATTGTTGATTATGAAAACGCATTTAAGGAGTTCAGATTCGACCGCGCGCTTGAAGTGGTATGGTCGCTTGTGGGTGTACTTAATAAATATATTGATGAACGCGCCCCATGGTCACTGATGAAGCAGGGCAATACGGATGAGGCGGCGTGTGTGTTGTTTTCGACACTCGAAGGGGTTCGAATAACCTCCCGTTTGGTTTCACCGTTTATGCCGTTTGTCGCTGATGAGATAGATAAGCAACTTGGTATCGAAAAGCCTGTCTTAGATCCCCGTTGGCTAGAGGTTGAGAAATTTGGATTACTTTCGGCTGGGCATCAATATGGCGCTCCGCAGCCAATCTTCCCGCGTATTGATTTAAAAGCATTGCCGAGTGAAGAAGTTCAAGGTAATAAAAAAGAGGTTGAAGTAAAAGTGAGTGAAGAACAACAAATTCCCCCGGTTTCAGAGGCAACCCAACCGGCGCCGTCAGATTTAATTAGTATTGATGATTTCAAAAAGGTTCAGCTTAAAGTCGCGCGAATTACTCAAGCCGAACTTCATCCGAATGCCAATAAGTTATTGAAGCTGACTATAGATGTCGGCAATGAAACCCGCACATTGGTCGCCGGAATTGCCGAAACCTATACTCCTGAACAGCTTATAGGCAAGGAAATCATAGTATTGGTGAACTTAAAGCCTGCTGTCATAAGAGGTGTTGAGTCACAGGGTATGCTCCTCGCCGCCGATCTCGGAGGTAAAGCAATTGTCTTAACTCCTGATCAAGAAGTTCCCCCCGGGTCACCCATTCGATAATAAAAAGGGCGGGCCAAAGGCCCGCCCTTTTTAGCGTGTAAGTAATTAACTTTGTTCGACTTTAACCCACTTGCGCTCGTTGGAGCTTATCTCAACTGCTTCTAGGACAGCTTGGTTTTTGAGGCCATCATAGAAGTTCGGGCTTGGGAGTTCGCCTTTGGCGATTGCCTGATAAGCATCATAGACCGTGTGGATGAACGTGTGCTCATAACCGATACCATGCCCTGCCGGCCACCAATTGGAGACATAGGGGTGCGGGCCGTCGGTTACGTTGATGTTGCGGAAGCCCTGAAGATTCGCAGGATCATCACGGAACATCACTTCTAGTT
>JBAXQP010000274.1 GCA_037131655.1 bacterium
GGTTAAGAATCAAGTCGCTTCATACAAAGGCAAGGTTGTATTTCTGAATTACTATGCAACCTGGTGCCCGCCATGTGTTCGCGAGTTTCCGGATATCGTCAAGCTCTCCAATAAATACCGCAAAAGCGGCCTTGTTGTGATTGCAGTGTCGATGGACGATCCAAACCAAACGAACAAGGTGATTTCTTTCTTAAAAGCTCAGAAGGCCACTTTTCCCTCATTTATCAAAAACACGGATGACCCACAGGCCTTTATTAAAGGTTTCGATAAAAACTGGGATGGGGCAATCCCGCGGACCTATATTTATAATAAAAAAGGCAAGCTATACAAAGCCGTCACCGGTTCTCAATCCTATGCCGAATGGGAAGCCTTGGTCAAACCGCTTTTGAAATAGGGTTTTTATAAGGAGCAAACGTGAACGAATGGCAATCATTGGGGCGATTCAAGGTTGGGCGCGCGAAACTGGTTCTCGAAGACTTCATGGCGCCGTCTGCTTTAGGCTTAACCGAAGCGATTATTACTGCTGAGGAGTTCGAATACGATCACGAGACGAATCAGCTTAAAATGGCTTTCGGAACGGCCGAGATCAGCATTTCCGAATCGAGTTTGGAACGGTTGATTACTTCTCATATTGGGTCGAGCGCAAGTGAAATCCAAGTAGAGATGACCGGCGGTCATATTGTCATAACCGGAAAATTCCGCGTCCTCATCGCTTCAGTCCCTTTTAGGGTCGTTGGAACGCTGATCATAGAAGAGCGTACTCGGCTTCTTTTTCGACTAATTGAGGCCACCCCTGCCGAAGGCATCATTAAAGCCCAACTAGCCAAAATCAACCCTCTCTTCGACGTCAACGCCCTTAATCTTCCCTTGCAGTTATACTTAGACAAAGCCGAAATTCTAGAACACACCCTACAAATCTTCGCCAGCGCCAGGACGAGGTGAGGGGGAGAAGCTAGAGGCAAAAAGCCACTAATAAGAATCCTATGAATTTATAGCTCTTTTCTGTTGGTAATGGTGCTAATTGGCTCTTCCAAATCGTACAGAAGCTTAGAGAAGTTGGCCTAGGCTCTTGTTTAATAAAGGCTTTTCCCATGATAGATTAGCCCCTCTGTTATTGCTGCAACCTGTGTATTATCTGGATGCAAAAAGACAAAATCTACGAACAATTTAGAATTTCTTTTCGTCCAATTACTTATAGTGACTAAATAATCGGATTGCAGGGTTAGAAATGTTAAATGGTCGTTATACTACTGGAACTTGAAGAATTACCCTAGTTTTTGGCACGGGAATTGCTAATCATTAAATACTGAGGCAGTTGCACAAGCTAAGAAGGTTATCCGCTATAGCGTTTGATTAGCTGGCAAGCACCCAAGCAGAAATACGGGGTTTTGGGGATGTAATGAGAAAACTAGCAATAATAGCTTGAAGTTTTCTTGTGATATGCAATAGTCTTTCACATAAGGGAATCCATGCTGCGTTGTGTAGGTTATTAAGGGGGATTCACCGATGGTACAGTATGTATGGAATGGTCAACAAGATCCGGTGAGAGAAGATGAGGAAGAAAAAATCCCATCTTATATCAGCAGATTAACACAAACAGAATTATTAACGCCTCATGAAGAAAATGAACTTGCATTGCTGGCACTGGCCGGCAATGAAGAGGCGCGAAAACGATTAGTCGAAGCCAATATGCGCTTAGTGGTTAATATCGCCAAGCATTATCGCAACCATGCTATCCCCTTCGAAGATTTAGTGCAGGAAGGTGCGATTGGCCTTATGAATGCCATCTCGCGCTTCGATCCTGATAAAGGTTATCGTTTTAGCACTTACGCAACCCACTGGATTAGGCAATCTATCGGACGCGCCCTTGATAACAAATCCAAAGCTATCCGGCTTCCTGCTCATGTTTCCGAAACCCTTCGACGAATTATAAAAGAGAAAGCTCGACTGCTGCGAGAGATGGGTGAAGACCCTGATCCTGAGCAATTAGCCCAAGCTTGCGGCGTCAGCACCGGAAAAATCGTCCGCTTGCTCCAGTCCTCTCAAGAACCATTGTCGCTGGATATGATGGTTGGAGATGAAGAGAATGCCGCTCTGGGTTCTTTCCTGTCCGACTCGACCGTCTCAAACCCGGAAGAGATGATCCTTAAATTGGAATTTCAGACTGAAGTAGAAGAGATTTTCGCTTCGTTAAGCGAAAGAGAGCGCATGATCATTCGTCGCCGATTAGGTCTTGACAGTACCGAATCAAACGTTCTTCAGGATATCGGCACGGATCTCCAGCTTTCTCGTGAGCGCATCAGACAAATTGAAGCTAGCGCGATTAAGAAGCTTCGAACGTTGGCTAACCGCCGCCGTTTGAGAGATAAGTACGTTTCGTAAAAATACGATTTTCATCTAAAACCCCGACCCCCTCGAGTCCCCTCTCCCCCAAGAGGGGACTTTTCTTTTTGGAATTATTGGTGATAAGATGCGCCATTGGGTCTTGGGTGAAGTTAGACCTTATTCCGCATCAATAATGACCGACCTCGACGGCATTTGCCATAATAAGTTTTGCTTAGGAGGCTTCGGGTAATCTGAGTGAGGTAGAAGGAGTATTTGTAGTTATGGGGGTGCGTTTTGCCCATCCACAACCGGTAATCGTTTTTAAACAACCTTTTCACGAACGGGTTGAGCCGGCGACGACTGAACCTCGACTTGTTTATGCTCAAGGCGATATCGTTTTGGTCTGGTCAGTGGGACAGGTTATTTATTGCGCCACAAGTCAGGATGGCATTCGTTGGGCTGATCCGCAGCGGATTTGCCTTGAACGCGAACCTCTTATGAAACCTCTCTACATTCAATCGTGCCAACGAACAGTTCATCTTATTTGGCAGAGCGGAGATCGGGCAATCAGATATACCCACTCACGAGATGGCGGAAGGCGATGGGATCAACCTCGAACACTTCACTGGCGAAACCGGACCGATCCAGAACGAGACGAGCTAAACGGTTTTGCGCTTTGGCAAAATAACCTTTACATCAGTTGGAATGTAAGTGTAATCAGCAACCAAGAAAACCCTCGAGATCCAAGGCCACCCTATGGCATGTTTAGTCGAAATGGGGGGAATGATTGGAAATCACTCAACTCACCCATCCCTCATGAGATCGTTGCCCTTGACGAACGAATACTGGTCGGGCAAATTCGAGATGAGGAGTGGCGATCAGAAGATAAAGCTTTGACGTGGAACTTAGTTAAGGAGCGTGATAGGCCCGTCCCACCCGAAGATCATCGCCATATTTGGTTTGGCGGAGAACACGTTACCTATTATATGGGCCTCACTTCACAGCATGAATTGAATTTCAGAGCGAGCGTTGATGCCGGAAAGCGATGGTTGCAAACGCAAACGCTTGCTAAACTCCCTGAACTTGAAGGAAGTGCACAAACCTTTCTCACATTTGCCGAACATGACAGAATTTGGGCGGCTCTGGTTTCAAGTGAGGAGGGCAAGCAATTTCTTTTTACCAGCGGGCGTCGTGGCGAGTCGATATCGCGGTATGATCTGAGTAAATTATTAGCGGGGTCTTCCGGATGGCCAACTTTAACGACCAACGGGCGAGCGGCCGTTCTGGCTTGGTGGCATCCCTCTCAACAGC
>JBAXQP010000275.1 GCA_037131655.1 bacterium
ACGGACGGCAGTGCCGTCAGAGACCTTCACAAAGAACACACCTTCGTCATTATGGCTCGGGTCAAAGCTGAGCCTGTCTCCTTCTAGCGTGAGCGTGTTGTTGACGAGAAGGGAAGTCAGCGTACCGGTGACGGCAGTGAGCGTCAACAGATCTGGCGCCAAACTGGGCGCAGAGATACGTGTCACATTAGCCGCGTCGCGTACTTCATCAAGTAAACCACGTGAAGCGTTGACGTTGACCTTGACTTGATAATCAACAGGCAAGTCGGAGGTGGGGGTGGCCATCTTAGCCGAAATGCTGGTACCGAACGTCGCCAGCCCATCGATGTGAACGCTATTGCCTTTGAGGAGTTCGGACTTAACCTGGGTGATAAAGTTCATGACGGTCGCGGCCACATCCGACGGCGCAAGCGTGCAACTAGCCGAAATGGCGGTAAGTAAATCATCAAGAACAACCGTGTTCTTGGGTTTGACCCTGGCTGAATAAGAGGCAGGGGTTGTGAGTTTATTAAGAGTTACTTCGTAGTCGATGCTCATGGAAACCTCCTGAAGTGTTACTCTTATTATTGGTCGCTAATAGCTCGTCGCTTTAGAGCAAGCGTGGAGATATTATGTCAGTCTGATATCGTTAACTTTGGCGTGAAGCTGCGGGGCTAGGGGATGATGCCTCTAAAATGCGAAAAGGCTCGGAACTTAGTGTTCCGAGCCTTTGTTATTGCGTGAATAAGCGTGACTTACTTGTTACCCGAGACCAGACCGGTGCTGGTTAAGAAGTCGTAGCTGTCCTTGACGGCTTGCCACATGTCGGTGGCGCATTCGTCTAGTTCAACAACGGCCCACTTGGTGACGTTGGGGTCGGCAGCTTTAAGGCAGTCGACGATGGGAACTTTACCCTTGCCAACGGCAGTATGGGGGATGTTACGTTCGAGTGTTCCGTCCTTGATGTGAAGAAGGTCTAAGTCCTTCTTATTCCTTGCGATGAACGCAGGAACATCGACGAGGCCGAAGTTACAGGCCCAGTAGATATCAAGCTCACTGAATGCGTCTGGGTTCTGCTCGAGGAAGTAGTCGAGGCCGATCTTACCGTTTTCAAGTACGTCGAGTTCTAACCAGTGGTTGTGAACGCCGACTTTCATACCGAAGGGCTTGACCAAAGCGGCGGAAGCGCGGCATGTGGCTACGTTCTTATCAACGTTAGCAACGGTACCCCATTCACCCACACCACCAATGAGATAGTTGTAGCCAAGGGTCTTGGCAGTGGCGACTATCTCATCAACGGCATCACTAGTAAACTCAATACCGCTATGCGCTGAGGAGCAGACCAGTCCATACTCGTCCAGCCAGTTCTTGACTTCAGTGGTTGGGAAGCCATGAAGACCGGCAGTCTCAACGCCAGTGTAGCCGATGTCGGCGAGTGTTTTAAGTGCGCCGCGGAAATCTTTCTCTGCGTACTCTCTTACTGTGTACAGTTGAATGCTAATAGGGATCATTTAAGTTCCTTCCTTATGTAATGATAATGTCGATCAAAACGTGTAGGCTTTGGCTATTGTACCTTCTTCACTTGCTTGTGCCATCAATATCCGCACTTGATATTGAAGGACACCAAAATTTCTCGATAAAACCGACTACCAGCGCTGTCCCCTGTTCATGACTGACATAGGGCGGCATTGCGGGGCTGTACATGGTATCGGTCATGTCACGGACGAGAGCAATGTTGACGCCCCATTTAACCATTTGGTGAATGCCAAAGGAGCGTTCGAGCACGCACATGTTCGTCGCCACACCCATGATGAGCACCTGCTTGATGCCTTTGTTCTTAAGCACGCTGTAGACCTCAGTACCTTTGTCGGTGATGAAGTCTTTGTTTTGGTTGATCTCAATCGTTGCGATTTGGCGCTTCCAAGGCATGCCGCCCATGTCATCAGTATCCGAGCCGCCATCGGATGCGTCGATTGGTTGGGGCGGGTTACCGTGCTTGATTTCAGGGGGCGGAGGCGCTTGCGGCATTTCAACCGTCATGATGCGCGCTTGGTCATTCGCATAGAAGTCCGTGCAATCAGATGGGCAATGAATGATAATCACTCCTGCTGCACGTGCCTTCTTAATAAGCTCATTCATCTTAGGAGCAAGAGCGGCCACCCGTTCGTTCATCGCCCGGCTCCAGTGCCTATCCCACATGTCGGTGATGATTATAGCAGTCTCTTCGCCCTTGACCACTTTCGGCTTTTCGATCACCCGCCAGACCTTGTAGCCTTTATCGTTCTTCTCTAGAACTTGGCTACGCATCTTCAGTGTCATATTCTTGGCCTCCGCTATGTTAGATACGGCCAACGCTATGATTATAAACAGTAGTATTGAAAACTTCCCACTCATTCGCATTTGGCTTCCTTCCTTTCTTTAATCAACTTGTGGCAGCTTAAACCCACGCCTTTGGTCAACGGTGTTGAGGCTGCGCTTCTTGTAATCTCTTAACTCTTCGAGACCATACTCGCGTGCCAAAGCGCGGGCGGAGACTCCCGGTCGCTTGGCTTTAAGGATGGACCAAGACTCGCGGGGCATCCATCGTTCTTCCATCACATCGTCGGGGTGTTCTGCCAGAAGCTTTTCCTTTTGCTCTGTGTTCCAGTTTGAGTGGTAGATACCACGGTCGAGGTCGAGGGTAATACGCGTGATGTTAACCCCTGGGGTGCTTTCATCAAGTATCTTTTCGCCGTTAATATCGAACACAAGGCAGTCGTTGCCGAGGGTTGAGCTAACGATGTAAAAGTGATTGACCAAAGCATGCGACTGAAGCGTCGTGCCCGCCGAATAGGCGCTAGGCCAAAGTATTAGCTCCGCACCTTGGGCGGCCATGCTGTCGAAGACAATCGGGAAGTTGGTATCAAAGCAGATTGCAAACCCGATCACTCCAAAGTCTGCCTTATAAACAGGCGCATCCTTACCGGGCTTGAGGTTGGGGAACTGGTCCCATTCATAGCATGGATAGGCTTTGTCGTACATAAAGGCGACCTGCCCCTGCCTGTCAAGCAGCACAGCAGTGTTGTAAACGCTGTCCCCATCCTTACGGTAGATAGGAGACACGACGTAGGTGTTATGCTTCTTCGCCAGTTCCGCCATGCGGGTAATGGGGGGGGCATTGAGGTCATGGACCTCAGAGTCTGGCCATGACTCGGGGAGGACAATAATATCCGTCCCCTTTGCCCCCTCTTCATCGACGAGATTGGCGATTTCATCGATTGGCTTGCCATAGAAGCTAAAGCTGGATACTCGTACCGGTCTGCCTATCGTTTCACTCATTTAACCACCTCTTTAAGCCAGGTAAGGAATTCCTCAGGGCAGTTGCGGCTGACGACAGGCACAACCTCAAGGGCGTCTTGATTTCCAGTTAGACCATATACGGTCGTCGCGAGTTCCTTCACTCGCATAAAGCCTTCGACAGGCCAATTGCGTCGTTCTCTTGTCTCGGATATGAAGAGAGGTTTGGGAGCAACGGCCGCGAAGAAGTATTGCAGGTCGGTTACAGTGTTCATGTTCGGCAGATAGGGCATCACGTCAGGGAAGTCGACATCATGATGGAAGAACTCAGCGCTATGCGCTGCCCAGTCCTGCATTGTCGTTGC
>JBAXQP010000276.1 GCA_037131655.1 bacterium
GAAGTAGGGCGTGAGATTATGAAACTGGCCGCTGATACAGTTAAGAAGGTATCACTGGAACTGGGCGGCAAATCGGCCAACATCATACTGGATGATGCCGACATTGAGCTGGCAGTGGAAGGCGCCTGCTACGGCACATTCTTCCACCAGGGGCAGGTATGTTCATCTGGCACCAGAGTGCTGGTACAGGCAAAGATGTATGATCAGTTCATCGAAAAAATGAAGAAACGCGCAGAACTGTTGCGCGTCGGATATCAGCTTGATGCCAAATCCCACCTGGGTCCCCTGGTAAACAAGGAACAGCTGGCAACCGTCGAGCGCTATGTCAAGATCGGCAAAGACGAGGGCGCAGAGCTGATCACAGGCGGCAAACGCGTTGAAGTGCCCGGGATGCCCGAAGGCAACTACTATGCCCCAACCATCTTTGCCAAAGTGAACAATAAAATGCGCATCGCCCAGGAGGAGATCTTCGGGCCGGTTGTCTGCGTAATTAAATATGACAGCGACGAAGAAGCGCTTGCTATAGCCAATGATTCCATGTACGGCCTGGCTGGCGGCGTGTTTTCCAGCAACAATGCCAGGGCCCAGCGCCTGGCCAATTCCGTCCGAACTGGAACGATGTGGATCAACAATTATCATATTTTCTCGGACTTCTGCCCGTTTGGAGGTTACAAACAATCGGGCCTCGGGCGTGATTTCGGCATGGAGTCCCTGCATGAATATACGCAGATGAAGCGTGTCCATGTCAATTCCATGGCCCATAGCCATACCAATATGTATTTCCAGTTGCTGTCGGACTACAAAAAAGTAGACGGCTTTTCTTACAGCTGTCCCACCACAGTGGTGTCCGGTCACGGTGCCCTGTCTTCTATTAGCAAGGCGATCGTGGACTTGGGCTGTAAACGTGCACTTATACTCACCGATCCAGGCGTGAAAGGGGCCGGGCTCGCCGATATGGTTAAAAATGCTCTGGCGGATTTCTGTGTTGGTATATTCGACAAAATTCCGGCTGACCCTGACCTGGAAGCAGTGGATGCTGCAACTGAGGCGGCAAGGGAGTTGAAGGCCGACTGCATCGTGAGTGTGGGCGGCGGCAGCGTCATGGATACTGCCAAGGGTGTGTGTGTTACCCTCAAGAACGGCGGCAAAGCCAATGATTATCTTAACTTCCTAGTGTTGACCGAGCCGCAAACACCTCACATCGCTATTCCGACCACCTCGGGTACCGGCAGCGAGGTGACCAATGTTGCAGTGCTTACCAGTCATGGCGCCGGGCGCAAGCTGTTCATCGTAGACCCTAAGATTATGCCGAATGTGGCCATACTCGATCCGTGCTTCACCGTTGGGCTACCCAAATCATTAACAGTAACCACCGCCATGGACGCTATGACGCATGCCATCGAGGCCATGACCAGCACCATGGCGAACCTGATCTGCGATGGTATGGCGTTGCAGGCCATCAGGCTGATCAATGAAAACCTTCCCCTTGCCGTGAAAGACGGTAAGGATGAAAAGGCCAGGATACATCTTCAGGTAGCAGCCACCATGGCCGGCTGGGCCTTTACTGTTGCTCAGGTCGGACTGGCTCATGGCATGGCGCATACTATCGGCGCCCTGCACCATGTACCCCATGGAGCGGCATGCGGCATCATCCTTCCCAAGGTTATGCGTTACAATGTCGAAACATCTGCTGATAAACTGGCCCAGGTAGCGCATGCCCTGGGTGTAAATGTCAAAGGTATGTCGGAAAAAGATGCCGCTCTGGCGGCAGCCGATGCCATTGAAGCGCTGATGCAAAAAGTGGGGCATCCCATGAGGCTGCGTGATGTGGGCGTTCCTGAAGAGAATCTGCCGATTTGCGCCTTCCATGCAATCGCCGACACAGCTGTTATCTTCAACGGGCGGCCGGTCAGCGATCCCAATGATATAATCCAGTTGTATTCACAGGCGTATTAAACAGCTTTATGCAAAAACAAGTAGGGGTGCCCTGATCCCGGGGCACCCCTATTAGCACACATCGCCATAATACTGCTACATAATAGGCTGTAAGCACAGTATGAGCAACTTCTGGAGTCCTGGAATAAGCTTTGCCTTTTCAAACAGGAGTTCGGGAACCGTCCAGTGTCCCCCGCCATTTTACTGAAGCTAAAACAGTAACCACTCTGGACGGATCCCGAACTTTCTTGTCTGTGGGCTGTTATCACGAAGGGTTAATCAAGTTCCAGATTGGTAATGGCACACTAAATCAGGTAATCTGATTTTCACAAATTAGCTTCTATTCAAGCCGCCAGAAGCGAAACCATCACCATTTTAGTTTCGATGGTGGGTGCTGATGTTACCATTCGCTCTTAAGGTGACTTTTTCACTGAACAGTTAAGGATGTGACAAAATCATAGAACATTAACACTGGCCAGACTGAGAGTTGACAAAGGCTATGGCAATCTATAACATATTAAGTAACTCTTCCTCGCCGTTCAGCCCTACAAGGTTGAACTGGCGAGGTTTGTTTTTATGGATGATGTCTGATGATATCTAAGAAGCTAATACTGTTCATTGACGACAAGAATATTTATAGGGGTGCCAGAAGAGCATTCTTCACCGATACTGATCCACACTATCATGGTCAAATAAATCCCATAGAATTGGGGAATTTAATATGTTCTCGTTCACCTGAAGGTGAAGCAAGGATACTAAGTCAGGTAAGAATTTATACAGGGAGCCCTGATGCCACAAAACAACCGCAGGCCTATGCTGCACACTGTAAACAACGCAACGAATGGTTGAGGCTCGGTGCTAAAGTAATTACCCGGACACTAAAATATCCGATCAATTGGCCGGTAACCAGGCCTGAACAAAAGGGTGTAGATGTTGCTTTGGCTGTTGATTTTGTTACTTCGGGAATCGATCTCGAATACGAGGTTGGTGTCATAGCTTCTACGGATACAGATTTAAAACCGGCTATAGAGTACGTGAATAAGAAACTCAGAAATATTTGCCAGACCGAAGTATTAGCATGGCACAGTCCAAGGAGTAGAAGCAGGCTTAGTATTCGCGCATCAAACATATGGTGTTATTGGCTTGACGCTAATGATTATGAGCATGTTTCAGATTTGACGGATTATAACCGTTAGATTATCAGTGATAGCTCTTAAAATGCTATGTGGAATAATCAATGGTCAGGAGGGTGACACACCCTATCCACAGAGACTATCTAAGGCTCACATAGAGGCGTGGATATAATGGCCGAAGATAAAGAGGAACTGAAGCGACTGCGCCGTCAGTTGGATAAAATAACCGTCGAACGAGACGGTTTGCTCGCCGAAAATCGCCGGCTATATCGTGAATTCGGTAAACCACGGAAATCTAAGCCCATAAATCAGTCAGGTCTTATCAGCACCACTTCGGATTCTTTAGTCACTGGTTCCAGGACTCTCAACAACGACTCCCCTTTATCAGAGAAGAGCAGGCTATTTCGCTTCCTGTTTCGTGGACGCGAAGACGTGTTTGCCAGACAATGGTGGAGCCAGAAAAGCCAGAAGATAGGCTACAGCCCGCTTTGCAATCTCGAATGGAACCGGACCTGGTGCGGCAAACCAGGAATAAAGTGTGGCGACTGCAC
>JBAXQP010000277.1 GCA_037131655.1 bacterium
ACCCAGATTTTCTACAATGCTAACGGCAAGGAACTCTACCGCCATCAGGGCTTCTATCCCAAGGCAGACATTATCGCGAAGCTTAACGAGTTTGGGATCAAGCCAAAGAAATAGCCACATACTGGTGGGCGAGAAGATAGAAGTATGCTTGAGTACCTGTTTGAATGGGTGTATGGGGCGGTGGCGGGTTCGGCTTATGTTGCCTTGAGCGCGTCCTTTATCTGGGGGATGCTAAGTGTTGCCATTAGCCCGTGCCACCTGTCCAGCATTCCGTTGATTGTTGGGTTCATCAGCGGACAGGGAAAGATGTCACGTTCAAGAGCGTTTGGCATCTCTTCTCTCTTTGCCTTTGGGGTTCTCGTGACTATCGCCTTACTGGGTGTTATTACGGGGCTAATGGGCAAGATGTGGGGGGATGTCGGGGTCTGGGGCAACTACGTTGTGGCGTTGGTATTCCTCCTGGTCGGGCTTAACCTTATGGGTATTATTCCCACACCCTTCTCAGGGCCGGGCAATATCAAGCTAAAGCGGCGCGGCGCGCTTGCGGCTTTTATCCTCGGACTAGTGTTCGGGATTGCGCTAGGACCATGTACTTTTGGCTTTATGATCCCTGTGCTCGAGGCTAGTCGCCGTGCCGCTTCGGAGTCGCGTCTACTGTATGCTATTTCGTTGGTTGCCTTGTACGGCATCGGTCATTGCTTGGTAATCGCTTTTGCTGGAGCTTCTGCTGAGGCTATCCAACTGTACATGAATTGGAACGAAAAGTCCAAAGGGGTTGTCATTATGCGGCGCATTTGCGGTGCGCTCGTTATATTGGCCGGCGTCTACATGGTTAAAATCACTCTTTAAGGAGACCAATTTCCGATGTCCCCCACCACTGAGAAGCCGATTGAAACGAAGAGTAAGTTTGTATCAGGTGTAGCAATCGCCGTAAAGGCGGTTGTGCTTGGCGCTTTGTGGTACCTCGTCTATTGCACGATTCAGCCTGTGTCTTACTGGCTCTCGTACTCGTTGATTGGGTTTCCTAGGGGCAGTCACCTTGGGAGCGCAGTCGCATTCTTCCTATTTGAAGTACCAAAGGTGCTGATGCTTCTGGTGCTGGTAGTGTTTGGTGTGGGCATCATTCGCTCATTCTTCACTCCTGAGCGTACACGAAGTATGCTCGCAGGCAAACGCGAGACACTAGGTAACGTTCTTGCGGCGCTTCTTGGCATCGTCACGCCCTTCTGCTCTTGCTCAGCGGTGCCGTTGTTCCTGGGCTTTGTCGAGGCGGGAATTCCGTTGGGAGTGACGCTGTCGTTCCTTATCGCCGCGCCTATGATTAATGAAGTGGCTATTGTCTTGCTCTTTGGCATGTTCGGGTGGAAGGTCGCTGCTGTGTATGTATCCACCGGTTTGCTAATTGCCATCACTGCCGGCTGGGTAATCGGTCGTCTTCATATGGAGCGAGACATAGAGTCTTGGGTGTTTGAGATTCAGATGGCACAAACCGATTCATCATCAGAACGCCTGGCTTGGAGCGATCGACTGCAAGCGGGGAAGACCGCCGTCATAGAGATCGTTAGCAAAGTATGGCTCTATGTCGTTGCCGGTATTGCGGTTGGCGCGGGGATACATGGTTACGTGCCTGAAGGGTTTATGGCCTCATTCATGGGTAAGAGCGCATGGTGGTCGGTGCCGCTTGCAGTGCTGCTTGGCATTCCGATGTACTCAAACGCTGCCGGTATCATTCCTGTGGTGCATGCTTTAATCGAGAAGGGGGCTGCTCTTGGAACCGTGCTTGCCTTCATGATGGCTGTTATCGGCCTGTCCCTACCCGAAACCATCATCCTCCGCAAAGTGCTTAAACCGCGTCTAATCGCCGTGTTTGTCGGTGTTGTCGCAACCGGCATCCTCATCGTCGGCTACCTGTTCAACTTCATCTTCTAAGGGTTTTCCGGCTCATCATAAACTTAGAAAGATAAAACCTAAGCTGCAAGCAGCTTAGGTTTTAAAGAGAAACACGTATTAAAGGGGCAGCTTATCTAGCTGCAGTGGGCCTTCTGCCGCGAGATCTTCTCGTGGCGGCGCCGTAGCTCAAAGTCTTGTTCATGCCCTTTGCGGAGGGTCTGTAACCATGGCGAGCGGACGCATTCTGACCCATGTCAGCAGGGGTTGGCTCCTCGTTTTGGTAGTCAAAGCCATCTATCTTGCGGCGCTCGATAGGGCCGCCGAGAGCTTTTTCGATGTCCCATACCATTCCGGCATCTTCTCTTGTAATCAACGTCATCGCGTCGCCTTCAGTTTCCATCCTACCGGTTCGCCCGATGCGATGAATGTAAGCATCAGCGGTATCGGGGATGTCGTAGTTGATAACATGCGAAATGCTCTCGACATCCAAACCACGAGCAGCGATGTCGGTGGCAACAAGCACCTGGACACGGCCATATTTGAAGTCGTTCAAGGCGCTCTGCCTCTGGCTTTGAGACTTGTTAGAATGTAAGGCGTTGGTCTTGAAACCTGCTTTGCTGATCTGCTCTGCCACGCGGTCTGCGCGGTGTTTAGTGCGAGCAAAGACCAGAACTGAGTTAGTATCGTTCACATCAAGTAGTTTAAGAACCATGTCCGTCTTCAGGTGATTAGGGCATGGGTACAGGGCGTGCGTGATCGCTTTAGGTGGCATTTGAAGGTCGACGTTCAAGCGTTGCGGGTTATGCATGTACTCTGCGACCAGTCGTGAAAGCTCTGGAGCAAAGGTTGCTGAGAAGAGCATGGTGTGTCGCTTTTCAGGAAGACCCGAGATGACGCGCTTAATCTGGGGCAAGAAACCCATGTCAAGCATCCGGTCAGCTTCGTCGAGCACCAGTTTCTCTACTTGTGAAAATCTTGTATTACCACGGTTCATGTGGTCTAAAAGCCTACCGGGACAGGCGACGATTACGTCAACCCCGCGCCGCATAGCGTCCGCTTGAGAGTTCAGTCCTACACCGCCATAAACACAGGCCACGCTTAGCTTAGTGAACTTAGCAAGCTGACGGAAGGTATCACTGATCTGCTCGGCAAGTTCCCTGGTTGGCGTCAACACGATTATTCTCGTGCAAGGCCTATGGGGCGGATGCAACAGCAGGTGATTCAAGAGAGGCAACACAAAGGCGGCCGTCTTGCCGGTTCCTGTTTGGGCGGTGCCGATCAGGTCTTGACACTGCATCGCTATAGGGATAGTAGCCGACTGAACGGGCGTGGGGTTCTCATATCCTGCAAAGGCAACTGCCTTCACAAGTCTCGGATCCAAGCCGAAAGCGGCAAATTCAGGGGAGGGAACAGGCTCAACGCTACGGCACTTGGGGCACTGAGTAGGTGGTTTAGAGGAAATCTGTTCTCGGAAAAGGATGGTGAAGTTCTGTTCGCAATCACGACATACAATCGTTTTGTTCTGTCTCATTAATGGTTCTAGCTCCTAATATATGGTTCGTATTGTCTCCGAGGCTTAGAGACAGTGAGCTAGATGAACCGAAGACTTCCAAGAACAACCAGGCCAATGCCGAAGCAACGTAACAACCTCTCTAATTATAGCACAATTATCACGATTAGTGTAGCCCTGTCTACTTTACCGTATTCCCACGCCCATT
>JBAXQP010000278.1 GCA_037131655.1 bacterium
GTGACGCATCGGTCTAAGTGGTAGAAGATGCAGTCGTTGCAGCGTAATACCATAGAGCCGACTAAACCCATTAGTTCCTTGGACTTAACATCGAGTGCGCCGGATTGGTAGGCGTTGGCATCGAGGGCGAAGAAGCGTTGGTATTCTTTGAACCCACTCCCTAATATCGCGTCATTCATCTCCTGACGGTACAATCTTGTCTCAGAGGCTTTTCGGCGCATTGTCAGCTCCTTCGTAACCCTTTATGAATTTGGGGGCTATACTGCCTAAACCCAAACTCTCACTAATCATATAATGATACCGGACAATGATGTGAGACTAAATCGGTAAACAGAAGAACCCGAAAATTGTTAGCAAAGCAATGTTGACAAACGTCTTGAGGCGTAGGTAGTATTCTCGGCGCATTCGATGAGCGTTTAATTCAGAAATGTTTTGAACGTGAATCAGCTTGAAAGCATGGGATCAAGAGAGGTAGTTGTTGTATGGGTAAATCCTTAATTATTGTTGAATCACCGGCAAAAATCAAAACGCTGAAAAACTTTCTAGGAAGTGATTTTACTATCGAGGCGTCGATGGGACATGTCCGCGATTTGCCTAAGAAAGAACTGGGAGTTGACACTGAAAAGGATTTCAAACCAACTTATACGGCATTAACAACCCGCAAGACAGTATTAACTAAACTTAAGCAAGCGTTAGCTGACTGTGAAAAAGTCTATCTCGCGACTGACCCTGATAGGGAAGGGGAGGCGATCGCCTGGCATCTACAAGAGGCCCTCAAGCTAAAGGGCGCTCAGCGGATTGAGTTCAACGAAATCACTCAGACCGCTGTAACGCACGCTATGGAGAACCCTCGGGCAATCGACATGGATCGAGTTGATGCCCAGCAGGCAAGACGAGTTCTAGATAGACTAGTCGGCTATAAACTAAGCCCTTTATTATGGAAAAAGCTTGGCCGAAATACCCTCAGCGCCGGGCGCGTTCAAACTGTTGCAGTAAAGCTTATCGTCGATCGTGAGCGCGATATACGCAATTTTGTTCCACAAGAACACTGGTCCATCACGGCTCAACTGACACCTTTAGATGCTGATCATCCCTTCGATGCTGATCTGAGAAGCAAAGGCAAAGAGAAGATAGAGCTTTTGAGCCAGAACGCAACGGAAGATGTGATTAAAGAGCTAAATGGAGCTAAGTACTTCGTCAAGTCGGTAACAAAGCGTCAGACGAAGCGCCAGCCGCCAGCTCCGTTTATTACGAGCACTTTGCAGCAAGAAGCTGCCCGAAAGCTCAATTTTAATGCTCGTCATACGATGCGAGTTGCACAGTCCCTTTATGAAGGCGCCGACCTTGGCAAAGAAGGTTCGGTAGGTTTGATTACCTACATGCGAACAGACTCAACGCGTATTGCCGATGAGGCGAAGGCCGCAGCGCACAAATTTATCACTGAGAAATATGGAAAAGAATTTGCAGGCAGTATGGCGAAAAAAGCTCGCCAGAATGCTCGCGCACAAGATGCTCACGAGGCTATTCGTCCAACTGACGTTAATCGAACTCCTGATTCGATCGCAAAGTTTCTAGATAGTGACCAAAAGAAGCTTTATGAGCTTATTTGGAACCGATTTGTGGCAAGCCAAATGGCGGATGCTATATTTGATTTGACCTCCGTGGATATTGAGGCACGGCATGAAGGACAGAAGGGTGATGCATATCTGTTCCGAGCATCAGGTTCAGTGCCAAAGTTTTTGGGATGGCGGAAGGTCTATCAAGAAGGCAAAGATACGGCCGATGTAAGTGAGGAAGAGCTTCCTCCGCTTCCTGTTCTCACAGCAGAACAGTTATTAACATTACTGAAACTGTTTCCTGGCCAGCACTTCACCGAACCACCTCCGCGTTTTACTGAAGCTACGTTGGTTAAGACTTTGGAGCAGAATGGGGTTGGCCGACCGAGTACTTACGCCACAATTCTCGAGACCATTCGCGAGCGCAAATATGTGGTGATGGAACGCAAGGCGTTTAAGCCAACTATGCTTGGGGAGACGGTTAATGATTATCTGGCCGAAAAATTTCCGAATGTGGTAGATGTGAAGTTCACTGCTGAACTCGAAGATGAACTCGATAAAGTTGAATTAGCAAAACTAAAATGGAGCAAGGTTTTGCAACATTTCTACGGACCTTTCGCCGAGAAACTGGAAGAAGCCAGTCAGGAAAAGGGATTTATTAAGATCCCCGACCAGGAGACAGATAAGGTCTGCCCCGACTGCAGCCGTCCCATGATAATTAAGCACGGCAAATTCGGTGAATTCTACGCATGCACTGGCTATGCCGACGGCTGCAAGACCACTCGGCCAATTGGCGCCACCGGTATTGCGTGCGCGGTTTGCGACGGCGGCGAGATTATTGAGAGGAAGACGAAGAGAGGTAGGGTCTATTGGAAGTGCCACACCAAGGGCTGTGAATTCATCAGTTGGGACAAGCCCACCGGCGCTGTATGCCCTATCTGCGGCAAGCCCACGGTGATCACGGGCGGGAAGAGTAATCCGTCGATCAAGTGCTCATCGGAGGAGTGCGGCTATACTGCAGCAATAGAAGCGCCGCCTGAATCAGAAGCATAAAGTTAAAAATCGCTATATTTGTATAACTGATCGTATGGCTAATAGCTGCTTTAGAAGTGGTTCGACTTCTGCTAATGGGAACATACTGGCTGAGTCGGAAAGACCCTTTTCCGGTTCCGGATGAACTTCCATGAACATCGCATCTATCCCAACTGCCATCGCGGCTCGTGCGAGGTAGGGAATTGCTTCGCGATTGCCCCCTGACGCTGTTCCAGCTCCTCCTGGTTGTTGAACGCTGTGGGTTGCATCAAAGACAATCGGATAACCATAGGAGCGCATGATGGGTAACCCGCTCATGTCGACGACAAGGGTGTTGTAGCCAAAAGAGGTTCCGCGCTCGGTGAGAAGAACCTGCTCACAGCCAAACGCTTCCATCTTCCTGACGATATTTTTTGTATCCCACGGCGCAAGGAATTGCCCTTTTTTAATGTTGACGGGAAGTCCGGTTAAGGCGCAGGCTTTAAGTAAATCGGTCTGGCGGCAAAGAAAAGCGGGTATCTGTAATAAGTCAACAACATCTGCGATTTCACCTACCTGGCAAACTTCATGCACATCAGTGGTGGCCGGTAAATCAAACTCTTTTTTAATTGCAGCGATGCTGGTCATCCCTTCTTCAACCCCAATGCCGCGAAATGAATCGGAAGAGGTGCGGTTAGCTTTATCGAACGAAGCCTTAAAGATATAATTAATGCCCAATCGGTTACAAACATCCTGCATATGCCCCGCAACCGTTCGGCACAATTCCATACTCTCAAACATGCAAGGCCCCGCGATAAGCGCAAACTTAGGCCCCCCGATTTCAATTTCACGGACTTTAACTGTTTTAACTGATTGTTGCATGATATTCCTTTCGTTTCTGTGTCATTGCGTGGATGATTATGCGGGTGCAGCCTCCTCCAAGCGTCTCTTGCGAGGTGTTTGGGTTTCTGATTCTGCCCAACACTTATCCAGGAGGCCAACTGAAATCTCGACCCCCTAGGACGTGGGCGTGGAT
>JBAXQP010000279.1 GCA_037131655.1 bacterium
TGCTACCTCAGCTTCGATATCTTGCTGAGAACGGTGTCGAGATCAACGCTCAAATTGTGCTTTGCCCAGGACTGAATGATGGGCCGGCATTAGATCGGACATTAGATGAATTGGCGGAGCTTCATCCTGTGAAAACCGGTTTGCGAGGTGGAGTGAATTCTGTTGCTATCGTGCCGGTAGGGTTAAGCAAGTATCGAGATAAACTATTCCCCTTGAAAAGGGTCATTTCAGAATACAGTTGCCGGATGTTAGCCAATATCAAAAAGAAGCACCGACGGTATTTGGCCGAACTCGGCACTCGCTTTGCTTTTCTATCGGACGAGTGGTTTTTTTCAGCCGGCCTACCGGTTCCTTCTCGGGCATGGTATGAGGGGTTTCCTCAATTCGAAGACGGGGTTGGAACTTGCCGAATGTTTCTGGATGAGGCTAAACGGCTTTCGAAACGCCTCCCAGATCAATTACCTCGCCCGTTTGCTTGCACTCTTATAACAGGCCGATTGGCTTCGGAGACAGTCTCAAGTTTCGCTGAAAGACTGAACCAAATAGACGGATTAACAGTCAACGTCTGTGAAGTGCCTAACCACTTCTTTGGCGAAACAATCAGTGTAACCGGCCTTCTCACCGCCCAAGATATCGCCGCAAGTCTTCGCAAGTTCAAACCTCACCCAACAATCTTCCTCCCCACTATCTGCCTGCGTGATGATAACCTCTTCCTTGATGACGTGACCCTAGATGAGCTAAGGCAAAACACAGGATATAACCTACAACCCATAGTCCCAACCCCAAGCGCATTATGGGATGCAATTAAAAGCTTCTGAACGAAAGTGGGGCGGCCTACTGGCCGCCCCACTTTCTTCTTATTCAGCTAAAGCCTATGCTTAGCCTTCGTTATCGTACTTATCTTTTAACATAGCAACCACTGCCGGATCGGCTAGGGTGGTTGTGTCGCCTAGAGCTCGGCCTTCGGCAACGTCTCTTAGCAATCGGCGCATGATCTTACCGGAGCGAGTCTTTGGAAGCTCGGCGGTAAGGATTACGTCATCGGGTGTTGCGATGGGGCCGATCTTCGTGCGAACGAACTTCTTGAGCTCGTCAACCAGATTATCGTCCTTCTTGTAGCCTTCACGGATGATGACGAACGCTGAGATTGCTTGGCCCTTAAGGTCGTGGTTTTTGCCGATAACGGCAGCTTCCGCAACCGCAGGGTGCTCAACCAATGCGCTTTCAACTTCCATCGTGCTCAATCGGTGGCCGGAGACGTTGATAACGTCGTCGACACGTCCGAGTAGCCAGAAGTAACCATCCTTGTCGCGCTTAGCGCCGTCACCAGCGAAGTAAAGGCCCGGATAGCGGACCCAATATTGCGACTTGAAGCGCTCGGGATCGTTGAGAATGTTTCGGGTCATGCCAGGCCAAGGCTTGGTGATGACCAGGTTGCCGGCGCCTTCCGCAATTGGATTACCCATGTCATCCAACACATCAGCGATGATGCCGGGGAACGGGCGGGTTGCAGAACCAGGCTTAGTTGAAACGATACCGGGTAGAGGGGTAATCATGATCTGGCCGGTTTCAGTTTGCCACCAGGTATCAACGATGGGGCATTTGCCGCCGCCGATGTGTTCGTGATACCACATCCAGGCTTCGGGGTTGATCGGTTCGCCGACTGAACCCAATAAGCGCAGGCTACTGAGATCGCATCGCTGAACATATTCCTCGCCCCACTTCATAAAGGCGCGAATAGCGGTCGGAGCGGTGTACATAATGGTGACTTTATACTTCTCGATAATTTTCCAGAAGCGGTCTTTGTCGGGGAAGTCCGGGGTGCCTTCGTACATAACGGAAGTAATTCCGTTCGCCAACGGGCCGTAAACGATATAGCTGTGTCCCGTAATCCAACCGATGTCGGCGGTGCACCAATAAATATCGCTGTCCTTGAGGTCAAAAACCCATTTAGCGGAGGCATAAGTGCCGGTCAAGTAGCCGCCGGTGCTGTGAACGATACCTTTGGGCTTGCCAGTAGAACCACTGGTGTAGAGGATGAACAGAGTATCTTCAGAATCCATATGCTCAGGCTCACAAGTGGATGGCTGACCTTTGACTACATCTGCCCACCAGAAATCGCGCCCTTCAACCCAATCAACAGGCATCTTATCTCTTCCGCAGCGCTCGTAAACGATAACTTTTTTGACGCCAGGGGCACCATTAAGCGCCTCATCGACGGTCTTTTTAAGGGAGACGGGTTTGCCACGTCGGTAGCCGCCGTCAGAAGTGATGAGATAATGAATATCAGCGTCATTAATACGGTCTCGAAGGCTATCAGCGCTGAAGCCGCCGAAAACAACACTATGCGCAGCGCCAATTCTGGCGCAGGCCAACATCGCGATGGCTAGTTGGGGGATCATCGGCATATAAAGGCAGACGCGATCGCCGCGCTTAACGCCCTGTTCTTTCAAAGCGTTTGCAAACTGGCAAACTTCTTCATACAACTCGCGATAAGTAATCGCGCGGCTGTCGCCGGGTTCGCCTTCGAACATAATGGCAATTTTGTCGCCCTTGGTTGCAAGGTGGCGATCGAGGCAGTTATAGGAAGCATTAATCGTGCCGCCTACAAACCATTTAGCAAAGGGAACATCCCATTCAAGAACTTTATCCCAAGGCTTGAACCAATCAAGCTGCTTGGCAAAGTTGGCCCAAAATGCCTCCGGATCTGCGGCGGCTTTAGCGTAAATCTCAGGATCATTCATGTTCGCCTGAGCGATAAATTCTGCTGTGGGCGCGAAAATACGCCCATCATCTAATATACTGTCTGACATCTATTCCTCCTGTTATATGTATCAACGAAATTTTGCTTTTAATCTAGCTGTGAACCGGGTGATGGAGCTTGGATAGTCTATCTATTTCCCGCCTCAATTTCACCTTATATCATACCCAATTTGAGATGTGTTTCGAAACAAAACGAACTGCCAAGAATAAAAAAGTCTTTCGGTAATTTTCGATTCTTTGCGAAAAATCACAAATCGCTAAATGCCTAGCTGTCACTCTTTGCGATTTTGCTAACTATTTCCTTGTAATACCTACACATTGAAGCAATAGGGCATTTCATACAAAGAGGATGCTGAGCTTTGCAGATGTTTCTGCCATGGGTAAGAAGCAAAACGTGAAAATCGTAAGCGATTTCTTTAGGAACGATAATCCCGAGCACATCGTGTGCCTTTGTCGCGCTAATATTTTGATTGATATAACCCAATCTCCACCCAATCCTGAAAACATGAGTATCAACAGGGAGCACTGGTTTTCCCATAGACATCATTAAAGTGATAGCCGCGCATTTTGGGCCAATTCCAGGCAGGCTTATCAGCCATTCACGCGCTTCTTCATCGGGAAGTTTTCTGAGAAATTCGATGTCGTATTCACCGCGGCGAGACAAAATCTCGGCAAGTGTAGCCTTAATATGCTTGGCTTTTTGATTAGCGAGACCCGCTTTGCGGATAACATCGGTAAGTTCTTCTAATGGCGCATTGGAGATAGCATCCCAAGTCTTATAATGGAGCATCATGCGCTCAAAAGCGGGGAATGAGTTGGTGTCGGA
>JBAXQP010000280.1 GCA_037131655.1 bacterium
CGTCAAATGCGATTACTGCTTCGTAACGGTCGGGTACTTGATCCGGCACAAAAGATTGACATGGTCGCCGATGTGCTTTTAGGCGATGAGCGCGTACTGGCGATCGGCAAGGATGCTGCTGGCGCAAAGGCAGATCAGGAAGTCGATTGCACGAACTTATGGGTCTGTCCAGGATTTATCGACGTTCACGTGCACCTGCGCGAACCTGGGCAAGAGTATAAGGAAACAGTCATCACCGGCACCCATGCCGCTGCCGCTGGTGGGTTCACCACTATCTGCTGTATGCCAAACACAACTCCACCCTTGGATAATCCACACCTGATAGTCGGACTTCGAGAGAGGATGTTTGATCCAGAGGCGGGCGGTGTAGCTGTCGAACCCATATGCGCCCTCACAAAAGGGATGAAGGGCGAGCAACTTACCAACCTTGCCGAACTTCAAGAAGCAGGAGCGGTTGCCGCTTCCGATGATGCCTTCCCCATTCAAAACGCTGAAATGTTAAGGCGTGGGATGGAGTATTGTAAAATGCTCAACCTGCCGGTCGTCACTCATTGCGAAGATAAATCTCTTAGTGATGGCGGCGTGATGAATGCGGGACGTATCAGCACAATATTGGGTTTGAAAGGGATGCCTCGTGAAGCGGAAGAAGTGCAAGTTGCCCGCAATTGCATCCTAAGCCTGTACACCCAGTGCCGCCTTCACATTGCGCATGTTTCGACTTGGTGGAGCGTTGAATTAATTAAAGCCGCCAAAGGGCTAGGCGCACCCATCACTGCAGAAGCTTGCCCCCATCACTTTATATTGACTGAAGAAGCGATTGAGGAGTATGACACCAACACCAAGTGCAGTCCTCCGCTTCGGACTCAACGCGATGTAGAAGCCATTATTCAAGGGCTCGCAGACGGAGTCATTGATTGCATCGCCTCCGATCATGCCCCCCATGCCAACTTCGAAAAGGAAACCACTTTCGCTGAGGCGGCATTCGGGATTGCAGGAATAGAAACACTGGTCGGGTTGACCTTAACCCATCTCACTCACAAAGGGGTGCTATCGCCTCTTGAAACAGTGCGCCGCTTAAGCACCAACCCTTCTAAAGCTGTGAACCTGATGGGCGGGTCGCTGCGAACTGATATGTTGTCCTTGGCGCAAGTCACTGTGGTCGACCCCAACATGGAATGGACAGTCGACGCACAAGTATTCCGCTCCAAGGCACGAAACACGCCTTTCCACGGTTGGAAGCTCAAAGGCAAGGCGATGATGACTATTTGGAGCGATATTATCTACCGTGACCCCCTATTCTTGGGGATCACTAGTCAAGGGAAGTAACATGAGAGCGTATTTGGTACTGCAGGATGGAACGGTATTTGAGGGCGATTCGCTTGGAGCCGAAGGCTTTTCGTCGGGCGAAGTTGTCTTTAATACCGGTATGACAGGTTATCAGGAAATCCTGACCGATCCTTCCTACGCAGGCCAAATTGTGATGCTCACCTACCCACTGATCGGAAATTACGGCATCAACGACGACGATTTCGAATCGGACAAGGTGCAACCGAGAGGACTGATCGTTCGAGAAGCATGCACCGAGCCTAGCAACTGGCGAAGCCGAATGACCCTTGAAGAGTATATGAAACAGCGCAATATCATCGGTCTGCAGGGGGTCGATACCCGCGCCATCACCCGTAAACTTCGAAGCTATGGCGTTATGATGGGAACGATTACGAGCACTGAGACACCCGATGAAGCTCTCAAACGCCTCCAAAGTATGAAGGGCTATGGCGAGACCGATTTCGTTGATGAGGTCAGCACTAAGGAACCCTATGCATGGGGACGCGATGGGCGCGAAGCGGTTGAAGGGGATAAACAAAGCTATCGCCATCATGTGGTCGTACTCGATATGGGCACCAAGTACAACATTCTTCGCCGACTGGCCGCACAAGGGTGCCGAAGTGTTGTCGTTCCCTGCACTTCTACCGCCGAAGAGATAATGGCTTACAAACCTGAAGGGGTTGTGCTTTCCCCCGGCCCTGGCGACCCTGCCCGACTCGGTCATATAGCCAATAACATCAAAGACCTGTTGGGGCGCACACCGATTATGGGTATCTGCTTAGGACATCAGATAATCGGCACTGTGAAGGGCGGCAGTACTTTCAAACTCAAATTCGGCCATCGCGGCAGCAACCACCCTGTTAAAGACCTCGTCACTAACCAGGTAACAATCACCTCGCAGAACCATGGCTATGCTGTTTCGCCCGAAGGATTAAATAAAGATACTGAAGTGGCCCGTGTAAATCTCAACGATGGCACGGTTGAAGGGCTGCAAATTCCGAAGCAAAAAGTAATTACCATTCAATACCATCCTGAGGCATCGCCTGGGCCTTGGGATAGCCGTGGATTCTTTGCGAGTTTTGTGCAGACTATTGAAGAAACCTGTAAATAATGCTAGAATCTTTATCTCAGTTGTTTTGGAAGGAAGAGCATATCGATCCAACGGGCGGCTCCAAGATCCAATTCACATCGCTTAAACGATGGGTGGGGTTGGTGGGAGTCGTCCTCTTTACTTTTTGCGCCATTTTCTTCCGATTTATTTCCCTAAAAGCAGACCCCGATTGGCGTCTCGACTGGAGCACTGGCCTTTTCACCGACGAAGCTTACTATTTCACCAATGCCCGTAATCTGGTACTGTTCGGCCAGACGCGCTTGGATGAATTCAACAATATGGTGCTAAGCCCCCTCCTTCATCTTGTTCAAGTAGGACTATTTAGGCTATTCGGCGTGAGTTATGAGCCAGTCAGGGCGATGACGGCGGTATGCGGGCTATTGGCAGCAGTTTTTCTTGGACTGGCATTTAATCGAGTAATGGGAAAGCGCGCCGGTTGGCTTGCCTTCCTGTTTTTGGCCCTCGACCATGCCTTTCTGCTTTACAACCGTATTGCCCTCATCGAAACGCCGATAGCTATGGTGCTTTGCCTAGCGGTCTATGTCTGGGCAATCTCACAAAAAGCAAAGCGCCAAGTCATCCCTTTGGTTCTAGCCGGCGCTTTAGTCGCAATAGCTGTAACGACAAAATTTTCGGCAGCAGTTATTCTTCCCGGTTTCCTCTTGGCTTTGTTATGTATGAAAGGGCATAAGTACCGCCCATTACTCTGGCTCGGGTTGGGGTTTATTGTCGTCTTTGCTATCTGGCATTTCGCCTGGTCGCAACCAAACCATACCGAAATCACCCGCATGGTGCATCACTACCGCTATGTTCAGCTTCAACCGCACTCGATGGCCGACCTATTAAGGAACATCAACCTCGGTCTGTTCGGCCAATATAAAGGCTGGGCGCATTTCCATATCATTCACCAATCGGTACTTTTCGCCCTTTGCCTTTTTGGGTTTTTTATGCTGTTGAACTGGAAGAATAAACTTGGTGAGAATGATGGGATAGGGCTTTTAATGGCAGGATGGCTACTTGGGGGATGGCTTTTGATGTCGGTTATTAACTATTCGCCCACGCGCTATTATGTTGTTTACTTACCGGCGATAGCGGGGTTTTCGGCATGGGTTCTCCTTCGCGCCTCAAGTTGGTGGCAAA
>JBAXQP010000281.1 GCA_037131655.1 bacterium
TTCATTATACTAGGTCTGGAGATATTATAATAGACACTTTTGCAGGAACAGGAACAACTCCAATCGTACTGGCTACGCAGGGAATTCAGTGTGGCTACTCTGAAATCAACCCTGCGATGCTAACGGTTATCCAAACAAAAATCGAAGTCGCTTCGCTTAGTCTTGGCGCAAAAAACAAATTGGCACAACGACTAAGGAAACTAAGTAATGCGATCCAAGAAGACACTGAATCCGCTAAAGAAGATGCTACATTATTCGAAACATACAAATCCTGTTTTGGGGATAGCACTTTTTTTGACGCTGATAACTTCAAACAAGTCCTCAGACTCAGATCTCTCTGCGACTCTTTTGCCCAGACAGATCAACTAATTGGAAAAGTTTTACTCATTGCTGTTCTCTCGCAACTTATTCCTTGTTCCCTTCTCAAAAGACAGGGTGACGTAAGGTTTAAAACAAAAAAAGAACTTGTATCTGGTGTTCCCCGAATGGTGACGGCGGTGGCGAAACATCTGCTTTCAATGGCAGCGGATTGTGATAAATGCCCACCAATAATTGTCATGCCAACTTTGCTGACGCCCGATGCGAAGGCTTTAAGATCAGCTCCTAAGTTCCACGCTGATGGTGTTATAACGAGTCCACCCTATCTGAA
Source organism: bacterium (assembly GCA_037131655.1). Lineage (NCBI taxonomy): Bacteria > bacterium. Next base: position 650 of record JBAXQP010000281.1, read on the forward strand.
CGGCACAAACTACATACGTAACACTAAGATTGAATTATGGTTCTGTCGGCATATCCAGAGATCCTCAGACTTAAGGCTGATACGAGATAAAGTGGTGACTTCAGGCATCAATGATGTTGTCAAGAAAAAGGGAGAAAAGAGAGTTACGAAATCGGTCAATGATCTCGTAACGAGCCTTGAAGTTGACGCTTACGACGACAGAATTCCAAGAATGGTTGCCGCATATTTTGAAGACATGCACACAGTCTTCCTGGGACTGCAAGCTCAAACAGAAAACCATGCAATAGTGTGTGTTGACATCGGAGACAGTCGCTTTGGCGGCGTATCTGTACCAACTCACACGCTGCTAGTTGACGTGGCTGCAACCGCCGGATTTCAACTGAAGGAACGACTTGAACTAAGGAAACGCACCTCTCGTGACCAAGGGGCATTAACACAAGATCTACTCGTTTTCGAGAAGACCAAATCCCCAAACGAAATGAACATTGTTTCCGCCGGGTCTTGGGCTGACAAGTGGGCTAACTTCAAGAATACGATGCCACATCAACGTCCTCCTTTCACAGCACGTAACTGGGGACATCCAAGACACTCAGTATGCTCCTTTCAGGGCAAGATGAAGCCCTCGCTAGCCCATTTTCTCGTAGATTGCTTTTCAAACCCCAATGGCAAAGTGCTCGACCCGTTCTCCGGTTCGGGAACAATACCGTTTGAAGCAGCTTTGATGGGAAGGCAAGCATACGCATTTGACATAAGCCTCATGTCTTGCGCCATAACATCTGCCAAGATCTCTCCCCCTGATATGAGTTCACTAAATCTTCTCTTGCGGGAGTTCGATGATTATGTAAGCAAACATCATCCATCAAAAGCCGAGATAGACGCCGCTTGCTCCGTTAGTTTCAACAAAACTATACCGGAATATTTTCATGCAAAGACAATGTCGGAGATTATCGCTGCAAGATCTTTTCTGTCCGAACGCAGGAACGACTCTGTTGAATGGAATTTTATTATGGCGTGTATGCTTCATATCCTGCATGGCAATCGTCCGTACGCATTAAGCCGCAGGAGCCACTCCATTACCCCCTATGCCCCAACCGGGCCGACTGAATACCGTTCAGTGAGCGAAAGACTTAGAGCAAAAGTCTCATTAGTGTTGGACAAACCTTTGCCACCTGATTTTCTTAAAGGGAAAACTTTTCAGGCCGACATTTTGAAGGTTTGGCCGCATGAAATCCAAGACCTCGACGCTATTATCACTTCTCCTCCGTTCTTTGACTCTCAGCGTTTCTACATGACGAATTGGATGCGCTATTGGTTTTGCGGCTGGAGTGCTGAGACGTTTCAGAATGAACCAAGCAAATATGTGGAGACCCAGCAAAAGAAATCCATGTCAATATATAGTAGCGTGTTTACGCACAGTTATGAACGTCTTAAGCCCGGTGGGCTGGTCGTCTTCCATTTAGGTAAAAGTCGAAAGTGTGATATGGCAGCAGCATTAGTAAGAGAAGCTAATGAGCGTTTTAATGTACTCGATGTATTTGAGGAACCAGTCCTACATTGCGAAAAACATGGTGTTCGAGATAAGGGAACCGTAACAGATCACCAGTATCTAATTCTCCAACGACGCTCATAGCTGCGTTTATTGTTTACGCTTACTATCGTAAAGTTTTTGCAGGTTTAACGGAGCACCGCCTTTACACTTTTCGAAGACCTTCTGAAGGGCTTTGACGAGGAGTTCGCCAGTCACTTTGCCATCACGGTTCTTTGTCATCTCCTCTTTCATCAAGAACTCGTCAAAAAACCAATCTTTCTTCAGAACGATCATTTCTATTGCCTCCATGTTCGGTGTCACATGGAGCAATTCCTTAACAGTTAGACCTGTCAATGCTGATAAATCAGAGATCTGTTTTGAAGTGTATACTTTTGCAGGGAGATGATCTCTCTTTAGGCTGTTGCAGTCCCCGCAAAGTGCCGTTGCAGTCCCATCAAGCGGCCACAGAAGGGCAAGAGGGCGAGTGTGGTCGAGGTTCATTTCCCTTTGGTTCCCAAACTCTTTGTCACATTTGAAGCATCGGCGTGAGAATTTCTCAAATATATCATTTGCAAGCTCTCGACCAGTTTGCTCACGATATCGCAACTGAGGGGTACCTCCGTATAGGCTTTCAATAAGTAATTCAAAACCTCGCCTTCTCGCTGCGTCCTCTTTCATCTGTGCGGGAGTTCGCATGGGATTATGGGCGGCGTTTACCTCAAATTTCTTACAGAATCGGCACTCAAGCTGAAAACCATAGTCAAGTTTAAGCGTCTCATTTGTTTCCGAGTTTCGCAACAAACCAAATCCAGTATGGCAACATGGTCGCCTGTGTTCTGCCACGCAATGATTACTAAAAGAGAGGTGGTCTCGTTCATCTTCCGTATTTATTGGCAAGAAACGAGCACAGCGGTTGCATGACTTTAGAGTAATGTTAAATGGGTGATCACCCGAAGACCGTGTCGAGTTGTTTACGTTCGACTTCATGACCTTGCCTTGGGTGACGATAAAGTTCGCTTCCGGCGATATCTGATAAATATTCGGGAGAAGTGCTTCTCTTGCGTCATTAAGATGCTGATGTTGGACTATTCCGCAAGCAAGTCCATAGAATGCGATGCACAGCTCAGTCTCAGCCTTGAAGCAAGCTGTTACTCGATTAGAATCTTGTGCGCCATCGGTGCGCCATAGACTACCAAATTTATTCCAGTTTGGAGGATGATATTCAGTAAGGGTGTAACTCGATGGACAGTTCTTGATTGAAACCTTTAGTTTTCCATCACAGACAAACCACCCACCGAAGCAAAGAAACTTATTCTTTCCACAGGCTGGCAGTTCAAAAGTCACGGTTAAGGAATCCCCCTTTGGCAGGGCTATGGATTGTAC
>JBAXQP010000282.1 GCA_037131655.1 bacterium
TATTAATTAAGAAAAGATTATATAACTGCAATCCTGTATATGTTGATTCGCCCCGACTTTAGGTTGCAGGACGGTTACCACGTTGATTAGTCTCCCAGGTAGCGTAATACCAATAAGGTAAGGTCATCCGATTGTTCGGCGCCCGCTGCAAAAGTATCCACTGCATCCCGTATTTTAATGACGATATTGCTAGCTACTTGCTCCTCTTGCTGATTGATGAAAGCCAACAGGCGGAGATCTGTAAATTCCTCCTGTGCCGGATTATTGGCCTCGGTCACCCCATCAGTATACAAAATCAGCATATCCCCTGAATTTAAATATCGCGTAGCAACTTGATAGGCCGCACGGGGATTAATGCCGACCAGGATACCCGCTGGTTGTTCCAGATAATCAAAGCCGTTATCAGTATTGCCGAAAAGAGGCCGATTGTGTCCCCCGTTGACATACTGGAGTTGACCATTTGACATATCCAGCACACAGATCATCAATGTTACGAACATGCACTGAGGATTGTCTTGGCTTAACGTTGCATTCATAGCGTGGATGGTTTGCAGCAAATCCCTGGTTTTCATCATCTCGGTGCGCAGCAAGGTAATAGTACGTACCATGAACAGGGCGGCTGGAACGCCTTTACCTGCAACATCACCAATGGCGACACATATCCTATTTGCGTCCAGCGGAAAGGCATCGAATAAATCGCCACCGACTTCTTTCGCCGATCTCATTATGGCATCGACCTCGATTTTAGGGTGCCTGGGAAAAAAGGGTTGCTGCGGTAGCATACTGGTTTGTATTTCCTGAGCCAAACAAAGTTCTTTCTCCAGATGCTCCAACCTTAAGGTTTGTTCCAAGGATTTCTGGAAGGCGATATTACGTGCTCGCAAGCGTCCAGCGATCTGCCTAAGCATATTTCTGGCAGCTCCCGGGATCTGAATAAAATCCGACCACAACACGGTTTCATGAATACACAGCAACAAGCTTTTCTCGGAAGCCGACACGTAGGCCGTCGGAGCCAGATTATCGATAATCGACACTTCACCGACAAATTCTCCTGGCAGTACTTGAAATCCTTTTTCAGACTCCAAAGATTCAGTGTGCACATTCAAGTGCCCGAACAATACTACATACAAATATTGGTTGGCTTGTCCAGGCGACAATAGCACTTGTCGGGATTGCAGTTGTTTGAATTCACACTTGAGAAAGAAAGGCTCAAGCAAGCGAAACGGAATATCTGCACACAGGGGCAGGGAAATCAGGAGAGCCTGATTGGCAACAACGAACCGGGCAGAACTGAGGAAATCCTCTGGCATCAAGGATTCTAGGGCCCCAAAGTGCTTTTCCATCAGGCAAGGTTTGGGTCTAAGTGTCTTCTTGGTTCGGGTGATTTACGGATGGTTACCCTCATAATGTTGGTATTATTGATTCGTTGGTAATCCTGTTTTTCAGTAAATGACTTGATTAAATGAATTCCCCGTCCATTAATTGATGAAGCTTCAAGACTAAGACGTTCGGGAAGAGGAACTGCTGCAAAAGGATTAAAAGCCATTCCGTCATCTATGATTTCCAGTAGCACATAATCGACCTTATCCTCAAGTCTTATCAAGATTTCATGGCGTAACTGATCAGGATATGCATAGCTGATAATATTGGGGAGAGCTTCATTCAGCACCAGATCCAATTTGAAAACCGTTTTTTCTGACAATTGATGACCCTGGGTTATTTGTTCCAGCCAAGATGCCACCCGGGCCAGCTCGCCAAATTGGTTAGCTATGGTTAATGACTCGGAAAACCCGGATGCTTGATGATTTTTAAGCATTATGTTCGGAACTTATGGCTCAGCTGTCTCGGTGATTCAACAAGACGCTCTTAGCTTCTTCAAGATCATTACAAACAGGGATCAAGCTGGATACTCCAGAGGTATCCAACACATCCAGCACATTGGGCTGTGGTTTGTAGAGCACCATGTGTCCGCCACGGTTGGATAAAGCCTTAGCCGAGGAAAGCAGGGTGCGCATTCCCAAAGAAGCGAGAAAACTGACTTCCGACATATCTACCAGCACATGGGCTTTTTGGGTAGCAGTCAGCGCTGTAAATTTCATATCAATGGATTGTGCACCCAGAACATCCAGTCGACCAGACAGATTAACCTTTAAAATAGCGTTGTCCAAGGTCTCGGAATCAATTTGCATATATTTTCTCCTATTGCTGTTTGCTTGCTATGGATATCCGACCTAAATGCCTGGATTCTTGAGTTTCAGGGGCAGTGTGGTCAAACTGGTTCAATTTTTGTATATTTCGGTCATTCAACAACAAAACTATTACACATAAATATTACAAACATATTACATTACTCAACTCTATTTCTCACAACTATGAATAATAACATCTGTGAAAAAAGGATTTTATGTATCCACGTTTGTGAGAATATTGCTACCCAATTCTTTCCGGCTTGTATGGCGCAAATATTGCTGTTTTTTAACTCCAAACTATGGTTCTCAAACGGCATTACAAATTTTCCAGTACAGTTTACAGGTTTCAGAAGGCAAACCTTAACTCTCGCGTTCTCACTACCTTGGGCCTTGAGTAGTCAGTATCGATGCGAAGTGAGTATGAAGTTGGTCTCCTCCGGTATGGGGTATTGGAGAGCGCACATCAACTCCGTAGTGATTTAATTTCTTTTGTTGCTTGTCGAAGTTTCCGGATGAGCTCGCGCCCTATATTTTCGATCAGCTTCGACCGAATGCACATACCCAAAAGGCTGGTCTCCGCTTCTAGTCGATTGTAGTCAAGTATTAAACAGGCTACTTTCTCGTCCGTCACTACGTCCGCTGAACGTTTGTCACGGTCGAGCATGGCCATCTCCCCGAAGGCAGAACCAGCGGATATTGTTGTGATACGGCGACTCCTCTGATGGGCGAGAGAGACAGCCACACTGACTTGGCCCGAAAGTATGAAATACAAGAAATCCCCAGGATCGCCCTCACGGCACAGGTACATTCCTTTGTCGAAGGTTCGATACTCCAACATCGACTCAAACAACTCCAGTTCTTCGGGTGTAAACCCCGCCAAATAGCTTTGTACGGCGAGGGGTGCTTCAGCAGCAGTATAAGAAGCTTTTCCCGCAAGTAAATGATCTTCGCACCACTCCAGTGCATCATCGATATCGTCGCAATTAAACAGGGGCATATCATCTGTAAATCCAACCCCCTTTTTTATGAGCTTTACCATCGCATACCTGGCTCCGGTGCCAGTCAGAAGCACAGTTTTTCCTTGTGCGGATAACGATTGAATCAGACCAACAAACATGCCATATGCCCCTTCGCTGAAATTGGCGGCGCGCGTGAAGTCCAGGACTATATATTCAGCTTTCACGGCTGCGCTCATCGCTTCAGAGATCACGATTTCAGCGGATGCAAATATTAACTCGCCCTGTATTTCCAGCACCACCACTTTATAACCCAATTCGGCAAGCAACCGTGTCTGCTCGAGATTCCGGCTTCGTTTCGAGGGCACATTGGCGGCATCATAAGTGGCATGAATAACCGA
>JBAXQP010000283.1 GCA_037131655.1 bacterium
ACGCCAAAAATCTTAACCCTATGGGACTTTTCCGCCTTTTGTTTAAACGCACCCAACAGGAGCTAGCTCTTCGGCTCCTCCACGAGGGCAAATCCGTCAGTGCCGTCGCAAGGGCCTTCAACGTTCATCAGGCGACGATCTATCGCTGCATCAAACCGAAAACCTCCCTATAATACTTTCCTGTTCCGCTCAGCCGCACGACCATGGGAGACTACTTGAACCGAACTGCCGACACCGCAGCTGCCCGCGATCAATCGGTACGACTGCCCGCCATCGTCGGAATGCGGACTCCAGTACCATTGCAACAATCGGTGTTTGCAGTGGTGCTGTATTACGCCTCGTCGCACGACAAAACGGTAGGCAGCCTTGGGCGGAAGTAGACCATTGCTTAAACAAGCTCTCGTTGATAGGGCAAATAAGCGCAGCATCGCGTAGTAATGATCTAGTTGAAATTGTGAAAACTAATGCTATCTAACTTGGCTTAGTAAACATCTTTCCTGCAATGCAGTGCTCAGCAACACTGCGACGTTGACGAACCTCGTCAGCCCAAGCCGTATATCCGTATTCAATTAATATTTGTTCAACTTTCGTAATTTCTGGCGACAATCCTTGGATCTCCAATTGAAACAAGGTTAAAGAAGATAATTTAGCTTGAATTTTTGCTTCATTAGGATCAACATATGGTAATTTTAAAATAGCGTATAGACTGTATCGAGCCGCTTTATAAAGTGCAGATAAAGGATCGGTCAAAATAAGATGCCGAATTCTGAGTCGCTGAATTTCAGAGTAATATTGTTGCCGCATATCTTCTATCCTTACGTTTTGTTCATTCATCTTGGTGGACTCTAAGCTCAATCGCTTTAACTCGTCGGTCATTGCGACAGAGCTAGTATGAAGGAAGTCAGGTGGCAGTTGTTTAATTGCACAGCGAAGATGGTAAAGAACCCTATAGCAGTCATGGCTCATGAGCTTTTCACGCAATGCTTGATCGGAATTATGAATATCAGCTGCATCGACAACATGCATGGCATACTCAAGATAGCCAAAGTTCATTGCAATAAAAGCAAGCTTTAGCAAAGCAAGATACAACCCGTCATTTGGCAAGCCCATTTCAAGTACACTTTCTATGCTGCGAAAGAACAAAGCATCGCCACAGACAGTAAATCCTTTCTGTCTAGCCCCGACAGGTAAGCGACATGGCATAATCTCCTGTAAATTTGTGAACCCGGCAAAATGAAATCCATGACTGTGCGCAAAATCGTGAATATGGGAAAAAAGATGTTGATCTTCATAAAGCTGGTGAAATTCAATCTCAGTTGCTAACGCCATAACATGATTTTTAAAAGTTTGTTGAGCTCCAAGCAATATATTAAACTCAGAACCTTGTGTATCGAGTGACAAAAAATCAGGCGGAAAATCTCTGATAAGTTTATCGTCTCTGATTACACTGTCAAGCTTTCGCATATTGACATTCATAATCTTAGCAATGTGGTTATCATCCACAAGATGAAGGTCATAGCACTCACCATTAAGTTTAAGTCCATATTCTACACCATGCGTGTAGTTGATAATATAGTAATTATTATATTTTTGATTTGGTTTAAAAGTTGAGCTCATAAACTGGTTGTTCATAATATAAAGGTTGCACGGTTGATCTTGGTGGCCAAGACAGTATGGCAAAACAATAAGCGATGAGTCCTTGTTGCTATTAATCATATCACGAGCGCATGCTTCGTCAGCCTCATATGTAACATGGAATACATTTCTAGTAAATCTTGGAGGGCAATTCAATGCGACTCCGAAACCTCTGGCACCAACGTGATGGGCGATAATACGTTCGTTAAGTTGTGTCATTATATGTACTCCAGTTGTCTAGAATAAATTTTCAATGTTTATGCGCGTTGACTATTATGTCTCGAAGCATATTTACTATATTAGCCAGATCCTACGAATTCCGCAAGTGCCTCGTAGTGCCATTGTGGTTAACTTGCTATGTTTCCGGTGCCTGCCAGATAGGCATGAGACTTATGAGGCTTTTGCAAAACTCCTGGAACGACAAGCGAATGTATGTATTGTATTCGCCTGTATTGATGCTGGTCATAGGGGTGGGTGCTTATAACGGGTGATGCAAGCTGCATTATCAACTAAATGCAGCGACGACTTGTGGCCCTTCATGTATCTAATGATATAACCCGGCTGTTGCCGGATAATCAGCTCAAGCTCCTCCTCCTCGGCCCAGTGCTCGGCCAAGGTTATATATTAGAACCGAGGTGCTAAGTTATGAAAACTAAGTGACAAATCTAATGAGTTGATGGACAGTCAGAGTTAGCACACCAAACATCAAGTGGCACATTACCTTTGCATTCCCTCGAACATTTACTGTATTACCGCCAAACTCCTCTTTCAGGCAGCCATTAAACCGTTCAGCGGTTGTGCGCTCATTATACCGCACATCTTCAGAAAGTTGGTGTCCGACGTTTTTGAGTGCCTTATTCTCAAGTACCAACTCTTCTTTCCGTTCCTTCGTACGTGGATTGATATCTATAATCGGGACGTGACCGAGCGACCGGCTGTGGTCCTTGATCTCGGTACAATCGTAAGCAGCGTCCATGAGGTCGTAGAGGCTGGTAACACGGGCAGCTGTCATAGTTGCAAGAGGTATTGCCACTTGGCTGTCATGTAAGGAAGCCGAATTCAGAAAACAACTGATTGGAATACAGCCATCTGCCACGTCAGCATGAAGCTTATAGCCATTCCATGATACTTTGTATCCCTTGGCGTTTTTCTTTGTCCCGACATCGCATGTCGTGGGCAGGTCATCTAACATTTCATGAATGGTCATCCCTAACTGACGTTCGATTCTGCGCGTCTCCTTTGGTCGCTCCTCACCTTTGTGGGGACGACCTCGTTTACGCTTGCCCGAAGATGGCCGCCGAACAGTGCTGTCGCGCGAGATATGGCCCACCAATTGATCAACATGCGTCCTCTTTACCAACGCCTCATGAACCCGAGTCGGAAGAGCGCTGGCGGAAAACTCGGCAAAAGCCCGGGAGAACGTCGATTCGCTGGGAACTGCCCCAGCCTGCGCATAGCCACAAATGCGTCGCAAAACTTTGTCTGCCTGCAGCCGCTCAATTAAAGCCCTGGTCGTTGGCAAATTGAGTACAGCCTTGGCGACAAAGGCCCGCGCCAGCGCCACTCGTTCTGAAAGGGGACGCCCTGGAAGGCCAGACCAGTACGGCAAAAAAGATTCAAGCCGAACGAATTCCAAAACTGTTACGATATCCCTGTGTCGTTCAGTTAGAGGACCAAGGCAGTCGTCAAGCCACGGGAAAAGTTCTCCTTGAATTGCTGCCCAGTATGAGGATAAGGTATCTCGCAGTGACATTTATATAGCCTCATATACGTGGTGTAACTTTGGCATATGCGCGGCCTCTAGCGCATTATCTAGCATACTATAGTCGCGTGCGCCAGCGTGTTGCATGGATGCGCGATTCGAGGTAGGTATGCGCTCCTGATCCCCCCG
>JBAXQP010000284.1 GCA_037131655.1 bacterium
AGGAAAAGCTCTCGGCGTTATTGATAAGCGTCGGTTTTTCCCACAACCCTCCAACAGTCGGTAGGGGCGCATGGGGAAATTTGAGCCGCGGCATTCCGCGCTCGCCCTGAAGGCTGTTCATCAACGCCGATTCTTCCCCGCACTCATAAGAGCCTGCGCCCATGTGAATAAAAAGGTCGAAATCGAACCCTTTGTCCATGATGTTCTTGCCCAAATATCCGGCCTTATAGACTTCATCAATCGCCGTTTTCATCGCCTGCGCCGACTCGATGAACTCGCCGCGAATATAGATATAGCCTACCTTGGACATCGTGGCATAACCGCCGATGATCATGCTCTCGATAATCTGATGCGGCGTTTTCAGCATCAACTCGCGGTCTTTGAACGTCCCCGGCTCACCCTCATCACAGTTACAAAGCACATAATGCGGCTCATCCCAATTCTTTGGAATGCCGTTCCACTTGATCCAAGCCGGAAACCCCGCACCGCCGCGTCCGCGAAGACCGGAGGCTTTGACTTCATCAATCACCGCCTGCCGTTCCATCCCCAATGCCTTCTCCAACGCCAAATACCCCCCACGCTTTTTATATCCATCAAGCGTGCGGTACTCGGCTTCTTCAGCATATTTCAGCAGCAATCTGTTTTCAGGCATTCTTAAATTAGACCTCGCCCTCATGCAGTTGGCATTTCACGACGGAATTGGACATCTGGGTGATAGTGGGTTCCTCGCTGGAACGTAGGCGGTCGATGATTTCGTTCAATTTTTCGGGGGTAAGGTTGCCTTCGTATTTGTCGCCAATCTGAATCACCGGGGCGGCGCTGCAGAAGTTTAGGCACTCGACCTCTTCGATGGTGAATATGCCGTCGGGCGTCGTTTCGCCGGAGCCGATGCCTAGTTTCTCTTGTAAATAATCAAGTAAACGAAACGCCCCAACTACGGCGCAAGTAAGACAAGTACAAACTTCAATAACGTGTTTGCCTATTGGCTCCGTTTTATAAAGCGTGTAAAAAGTAGCTACCCCTGCGACCTCGGCAAAAGGACGATTCATGCGGACGGCTACTTCCATCATCGCCTCGGGAGTGACCATTCCATACTCTCGCTGCGCAATCCAGAGGGCGGGGAGCAAGGCGGCTTTCTTATCGGGATAATGCGTCACAATCGCCTCAAGCTCCTTAACGGCTTCAGGTGAAAAACGCATTTTGACTTCGCTCGAAGGTGTCGGCAGAGGACGCTCATCGGTTGTTACTCGCTCCTTCGGTTTCATCGGTCTACTTCTCCAAGAACAATATCGATACTCCCTATACAAGCTACCATATCGGCCATTAATCCGCCGCGGCACATTAAATCAAGTACTTGTAAGTTCATAAACGACGGTGGGCGTAGGTGCCAGCGATAGGGGGCATCGGCGCCATCGCTAACAATATAAAACCCGGCTTCACCCTTCGGACTTTCCGTTGGGACATAAACCTCTCCCAGGGGTGGATGATAGCCTTCGGTCCACAGCAAAAAGTGATGAATGATCGCTTCCATGCTGGTATCGAGTTCTTCGCGAGGCGGCGGCACGACTTTTCGGTCAGATGAATTTATCGGCCCATCCGGCAGGTTGTCAATCGCCTGTGTGATGATTCGAATACTCTGGCGCATCTCTTCCAAACGCACCAGGAAACGGTCGTACACATCGCCATGCTTTCCAACTGGAATTTCGAAATCGAACTTATCATAGGACGAATAGGGGTTGCTCTTGCGGATATCCCAAGCCAACCCGGATGCCCTGATTATCGGCCCGCTGACGCCATATCGAAGACAGTCTTTAAGACTAAGAACACCGACCCCTTGAGTTCGTTCAAGCCATATGGGGTTGGTGACGAGTAGAGACTCGACTTCAGCAAGCGCTCCTGGAAAAACTGCGATGAAATCTCTCAGTTTTTGTTCCCATCCCTCAGGCATATCGCCACGAAGACCACCCGGCACAATCCAACTCGGCATCATCCGCTGACCAGACATCATTTGGAAGAGATCGAGCGTCTTTTCACGTTCGATAAAGGCCCAGAAGAAGGGGGTCATCGCTCCTAAATCGAGCGCATGAGTTCCAAGCCACACTAGATGACTATTAATTCGAGAAAGCTCTGCCAGGATCACCCGCAAATACTGACCGCGTGGCGGGATTTCCACTCCCATCAGCTTTTCAACCGATAGGGCATGCATTAAATTATTATGATTGGCAGAAAGATAGTCCATGCGGTCAGTCATGGGAACGCATTTCAGATAGGTTTGGTACTCGCCTTCCTTTTCGATACCTGTGTGCAGAAAGCCAATATAACAGACAGCCTTGACGATCGTTTCGCCATCGATCTCAAGCACTACTCTTAGAACGCCATGCGTGCTGGGGTGTTGAGGCCCCATGTTGATGATCATGGTATTCTCATCACGCCGCTCGATATAGGTCTCAGTCGAAGGCATGAATCTGCTCACTGCTCACTCCTATCCTTTTCGCTTTCCAATACATTCTGCAATTCCTGATAGAGCATCTCATTTGGCTCAAAGAATACCGGCTCATCATCCTCCGAATTAGGTTCAAATATAATCGCTGAGCTGGATATCTCGAACCTATGCCGCTCTTGCTGCAGTAGCTCGACTTCATGGATAAAACGCTCATCCTTTTCGAGTCTGCTCATGTCAGCCATTTTCCATAGCAACGGGTAATCATGCGTCGAACCTAATTTAATCGCCCGCTCCGTTTTGATGTGCTCTATTAGAAAGAGCTTAAGCTCCAGAAAATAATTAGACAGATCGCCTTTCAGTCGTTCATCAATGCTGCGGCAGTCAACCAATCCTTTTTCATAAAGCATCGCCAAACTTTCCAGCTTCGGCATGCTTTGAGTGCCAAAGTCAGGAACATCCGCTGTTGGCGCAAAAACAAATTGTTCAATGAACTCATCGAGCCACAATCGCGTACGTTCGAGTTTCTCAACGCGCTCTTTGCGAAACCCAATCCAAACCATCGCCCCAATCAGCGTCCCGATTATTGATAATATTAGTTCAAGCATAGTTTAGCTTTTAGCTTTCCAATGCACATCTTTCCAAGCGTAGTCGAGGGATATTCCGAACGCCTAGCGACTAAAGTCGCGGCTGTTAATAGCCAAGTCCGCCTACGCGGACTATCCGGAAGAACCCACGCAGGTGGGGTTTGCTATCATCAGCTGCGGTTTCAACCCCCAAGCTCACACAAAAGCCTCTTCGGCAAACTCAGGGTGACGTGCCTGACGGCACTTAGGGGCTTCGCCCATAGCTCCCCCTATCTCACCTTCCGCTTATATCTTCCGAACCGGTCTTTCCGGGGAAAGAGGAGCCGGCGTTAGGATTGTAGAAATCTTCTATCGACGGGCCAGTTGTTCCCTGGGCAAAGACCACTTTTTCTCCTTGGAGAGGGAAATCCTTCCGGAGGGGATGACCAGTCCAATCGTCGGGCATTAGGATTCGTCTAAGATCGGGATGTCCTTCGAAAGGAATGCCGAACATATC
>JBAXQP010000285.1 GCA_037131655.1 bacterium
ACCAGAACCTGCGCTTCTTCGGTCGATGCACCTAAATGCGGTGTGACGACATCCTGAGAGAGATTGATTAGATCTAAATCTGCAGATGGTGGTTCACTTGAGAATACATCAAGCGCTGCACCTGCTACCTTTTCGGACTTAATCGCATTCGCAAGCGCTTCCTCATCGATAATCCCACCACGAGCCGCATTGATAATTCGAACACCGGTTTTCATCATCGAAATTGCTTCAGCGTTGATCATTCCTGCGGTTTCTGGAGTTTTGGGAACGTGCAGAGTGATGAAATCGCTTCTTTTATAAAGATCTTCCAGTGATACCGATTCCACTCCGATCTCAATAGATCTTTCTTCAGAAAGGAATGGGTCGTTGGCGATGACCGTCATTCGGAAAGCTTTGGCACGCTTAGCAACCTCAGTTCCGATGCGGCCCATCCCGACGATCCCGAGGGTTTTCTTATAGACTTCCGTACCAATGAATTTATTGCGCTCCCATTCACCACTGCGAAGGGAAGCATCAGCCTGTGGAATATTTCGGGCTAGCGCTAGCATGAGGGCGAAAGCAAGCTCAGCAGCGGCGATTGTGTTGCCTTCAGGTGAATTGACGACAACTATGCCGCGTTGAGTGGCCGCATTAACGTCGATATTATCGACCCCAACGCCTGCCCGACCTATGATACGCAGCTTTGTACCGGCATTGATGACCTCGGCAGTAACTTTTGACTTGCTGCGAACCATGAGGGCTTCAAAATCGCCGATTTTGGCGATGAGCTGCTTTTGAGTGAGGTCGGGTAGGTAATCTACCTCAACGCCTTGTTTTAAGACTTCAAGACCTTCGTCGGAAATCGGGTCGCTGACAAGAACTTTAACCATCATGCCCTCATTATATCTCAACGTGCAAAAGGAGAATCTTTTCGTACTATAGGCTTAATGCTTGGATGAAGCTGGGTGATTGCAATATAACCAAGCAACGCAAGGGTGCAGCGATAATCGTATAAAATAAAATCCGATAGTTGGGCGATGAAAAATCCTACAATCCCATAAAGCGCCCCTACCCGCCATATATGAAAGTCATCGTGAATTTTTGCATTACGCTTGCCTTGTAGAATAAGGGTTGCAAAAAAGCCAACGAATGCGATTAGTCCAAACACACCCGTTTCCGCTGTGATTTGAAGAAGCATGCTATGCGAGTGAAGAAGGCGTTTAATGTAATTTGTTGGGAGGTAGTGATAAATTGCATCATAATATCGGAACCCACCAACCCCAATTATCGGGTGATCCTGAATAAGCCCCAAAGTTGCTGTGTATTGAGTGAAACGGTAACTTTCTTCAAATAAAGATCCACTTTGAATGAGAGAGATTCGGCCATTTACCTCTTTAGATGAAAGCGCTCCGCCGATTATGATTGCCACTAAGAGCATCCAGACAATAAAATAGCTTTTTTTAGCGCGAAAGAGAATTAGGCTTGTTAATATTATGAAAACCAACATTGGACCGCGAGCAAACGTGAGACATACTGTAGTGAAGGCAATAAAGAAACACGCGAGAGCACCTAATTTGATTCTTCGTGCTGGGTGATAACAAAAGATATTTAGTGCGGTCATGCCAGTTAAGATCGAGAGTGCTCCAAGAACGCTGATACCGATGCCGAATGAAGATGCGCGATGGTTCCAAGCTTCCTCAGCGCTATCGAGTGGGGCAGTTATATAGCGAAAGATGCCGCCAAGCGCGAGGAATACGCCGCAAGCTAGTAGTGAATAGGCAATTATCTTACGCTGTTTTGGGTCAGCAACGGCATTCGATAGAACAACCCACATGAGGCTAAATCGAAAGAGAGACCACAGGGCAGCAAATTCTGCATCGTGCGGTGATTGATAATTGCCAAATCCATAAATAATGGAGCAGATATAAATTGAAGCAAATAATGCGCCCCACCATTTCCCAAAGGTGAGGATACGTTCCCTTCGAAGTAATTTCGGCAGAAGGATAGCGATAGCCGTAGCAATAAGGACTCCATCAAACGGAACGACACCAATTTGGAGCATGAAGCCTGGCTCAGGTGAGCGAGTCATCAATACCATTTGCCATCCCTCATGTACTTCGACATAGCGAGGGAAGAGATAACAGAAACCAAGTAAGTAGGGAATTCGCCATACGGGCATAAAGGGGATAACGATTAGTCCAATTCCAACAAATAAAAGACCGGCGAATTGCATCGTGTTTGTGAATGCCAGCACCGGCAAAGCAGTTGCAGCAAGAATTAGGCATGCAAGTTGTGCAGGCCATGCTCTCCTATTCCAATTGAATGTCTGAATATGGTTGGCTATCATTTTACACTTTTAACGGTTTCTGCATCACTTTAAGGCAAATCGTATAAAAGGCTAATGCTATTAACGATGGAGCCATTACTTCAACGGCTAATACGATTGTTTCTGTTGGTGGAATCCAAAGAAGGAGTTTCGAGAACCATATTCGAGCGGCTCCGACTGATAAAACTCCGAGTAAGCAGGCTGCGCCTGCAGTCCAGCCGTTCCGCGATATCCACTTGGATGCTGCATCTTTATCTGCGGCATAAAAGAGGATGGAAGCGGTGATTGTGGTTACTATGCTGGTTCCTGCAGCGATGCCGGGAAGGCCATAGCTTCTGACTAATATGGCATCAAGCACGATATTCAATGTCACTGCCAACAAAGCCGTTTTAGTTAGAAGTTGTGTTCGCCCTTGTGCGTTGATGTAACGAATTAATAGGTGCAGAAATGAAATAGACACTACAGTTGGGGCTAGACATATCATAGCGCTGGTGGTTAGAGATGCTGCTGTAGCATCGAATTTTCCTCGCTGAAACATGAGGGAGACGATAGGTCCGGCAAAAAGTGCTAACCAAACTGCGAGAGGGACGGTTATGGCAAGTGTCCATCTGGAGGCTTGACGCAAGCTTTCCCCGCACTCTTTGGTCTGTCCTTGAACTTTTAAAAGACTGAAACGCGCAAAAAGGACGGTGGCAAATGTTGCGCCAAAAAGACTCGAGGGTAAATTCACTAAAGTCGAAGCGTACCCCAACGCAGCAACATTGCCTGTCGGTAGAATTGAAGCAAAGGCTCTGTCTACTGCCACACTCGTTTGCCCTAATGCGCTATAGATGAGTGCGGGTAAGAGCGCGCGATAGACTTGCTGATGTAAATCAATAGGGCGTGGTGTGTCAAGTGTTCCTGCTTCTATCGCTTTCTTTCGACAACGCGCATTTACTGTGAATTGCATGATAGCCTGTACGGTTAATGCGGCTAGAACTCCCCAGCACAAAGAGATGGGGTCTTTTCGGACTAAGACAAGAAAGCTCAGCACTCCCAAGTTTAAGACAAACCCATAGAGAGCTGGAATTAAGAAACGTTCACGGGCATTATTGGCTGCACCTGAGATACCCACCGCAACCGCCAATGGCAGGGAAGGTAAGAGCCATTTGAAATAGTAGGTTGCTAGACGCAGTGTTTCCGGGTCTGTACGTTGGACATAGCATCGAATGAATTG